>NZ_JBYSZO010000002.1:0-123961 GCF_058787255.1 Microbacterium sp. FW305-3-2-15-F-LB2
CGAGTGCCCCGCTCGCTGCGCTCGCAGGGACGGGCGCCCGGCAGGCCGGGCGCTGCGCGCGGGGTCGGGCCGCTGCGCGGCCCTCCGGTTGGGTGCGGTGTGCGTGCCTCTGGCTGGCGGTCTCGGGGTGGCTGGTGTCGGTACGTATGCCGGTCACGAGTCTCCCGCTCAGCGAGATCGTCGAGATCCATCGGATCCTCGACACGCACCACGCCGTCGGCAAGACCGTCGTGGACCTCTCCGACAACCCGCACCTGCCCCAGGAGGCGTGACCAGATGTCCACGACGCAGACGCCGACGCTGACGCTGATCGGCCCCGGTCGGCACGGCACAGCGATCGCAGGCCTGTTCGCCTCCCACGGCGTGAACATCAGCCTGTTCCACTACAAGCCGGCGAAGGCTGAGGCCGCCGCCCGGCGACTCCGACCGATCGCGCGGAATGCCCGCATCGACATAGCGACATCCCTGGAGGAAGCCGCCCAGGCATCCCCGTTCCTTGCCCTCACCACCCTCTGGGGCGCCCCGCAGCAGGCGGTGGTCTCTGCACTCGGGGACCTCCTGGACGGCAAGATCCTGATCGACGTCGCCAACCCGCTGGACGTCACGCCCACGGGCGTGCAGCTGCGGCGACCCGTGGAAGGGTCTGCGGGGCAGTACCTGGCGTCGCTCCTTCCGGCGAACGTGGGACACGTGAAGGCGTTCTCGAACCTCGCCACCGCCGCGGTCGCGAGCTCCGCGATCGCCGAGGCGAGCCCGAAGGCGGTCCTGCCGTACCTGGCCGACTCGGCGGAGACATCCGCGCAGGTCCGCCCGCTGCTGGCGCAGACCGGCTGGCAGCCCCGCTACGTCGGCACGCTCCGCAGCGCCCGCGACCTCGAGATCACCGGCACCTACAACCAGGTGTCCGGCCGGCTCGGACGCAACGTTCTCGACGTCGACGAGTTCACCGCCCGGTTCGGCCCCGAGCAGACGCCGGACGCCTGACGGCCGCGTGAGCCATCCGGCACACCGGGCGAAGCGGCGCCGAATCCCGGTCAGTCCCGTCGTGCAGGCGGGCTGAAGGCGTGCTCTGTCTTGATGGATGCCGTCGAATCGGACGCGAAGAACGCCAGGACGTCGCGGGCTCGTCGCGGGTCGGATGAGGTGGTCGCGACGGCGCCCGAGAACACGGTCTCGATGGCGCAGTCCGAAGGCAGGACACCGAGGATGCGCACCCCGGGTTGACCGACGAGCTCGCTGAGCTGCTGGAAGCCGAGGTCGACCTGGCCGTCGGCGAGCAGCCGGGCGACCGGGATGCCGGGTCGCGCCTGCACGAGACGATCGCCCACCTGGCCGGTGAGGCCCCAGTCGTCGATCGTGCGGACGAGCGCCGTGCCGCTCGGGCCGGTGGAGTAGCCGATGCGAGCGGCGGCGCGCAGGGCCTCGCGGACCCCGCGGGCGTCCGCGAACGCCGCCGTGTCGGGGCGGGCGGCGGGCGAGGGCGTGCCCGAGGGAACCGCGACCGCGACGCGCGAGAGCATGAGCGGTGTGACCGTCGCCGCGTCCACGTGGCCGTCTCCGGAGAGCCGGTCCAGAGCGTCGGCGGCGAGGAACACCAGATCGAGCTGCTCACCCCCGGCCACGCGCTGGGCGGCGTCCACTCCGCCGACGGACTCGATCTCGACGAGGGGCAACCCCCTGTCCGCTGCCGCCGTGGCCAGGTCGGCGAGGACCTGACGCGTCGCCATGGAGGAGATGGCTCTCACACGGCCGCCTCGAACGACTCGGCGTCGACCTCGCTCGTCCCGGTGGCGTTGTAGCGCGGCCCCGACACCGTGGCGGTGTCGATCAGCTCGCCCGCGCGCACGAGCACCGCGGGATCGACGACCGTGCCGAGAGAGCGCTGGTTCTCGCGCACGTGGTGCGCATCCGTGCTCCCGGGGATCGGCACGACGTGATCGCCGCGGGAGAGCAGCCACGCCAAGGCCAGCTGTGCCGGCGTGCGGCCGGCCTCGGCGGCGAGGGCTCGCCACGCGGGCAGCAACGCGGCGTTGGCGGCCCAGTGCTCCGGCTGGAAGCGCGGCATCGCGCGGCGGATGTCCTTCGGCGGCAACTGCTCCGGGTCGGTGATGGAGTCGGCGAGGTACCCGCGTCCGACCGGTGAGAACGCGACCAGCGCCACCCCGGCGTCACGGGTGGCGTCGAGGATGCCGAGCTCGGGATTGCGACTCCAGAGCGAGTACTCGTTCTGCACCGCGGCGATGGGCGCCGCCGCGAGCGCCTCCCGGAGACGGTCCACCGACACCTCCGACAGCCCGATGGCGCCGATCTTTCCCGCCGCCACCATCTCGGCCAGCGCCCCGACGCTCTCGGCGATCGGCACCTTCTTGTCCCACCGGTGCAGGTAGTAGAGATCGATGTGTTCGACGCCGAGCCGCCGCAGCGAGGCGTCGACCTGTGCGCGCAGCGTCTCGGGGCGCCCGTCGATGACCTTCACGCCGTCGACGAGCGCCATGCCGCCCTTGCTGGCCAGCACGACCTCGTCCCGACGCCCCGCGATCGCGCGCCCGACGAGCTCCTCGTTGCGGCCGCCGCCGTACAGCGTGGCGGTGTCGAGCAGCTGGACGCCGTCGTCGAGCGCGGAACGCACGAGCGCCACTCCGTCCTCGAGAGACGGAGGGGTGCCGTAGGCATGGCTGAGGGACATGCACCCGAGCCCCATGCGGGGAAGCCTCACGCGAGCTGCTCCTCGAGCGCGCCGAGCACGCGGTAGCAGTCGATGACCTGGCGGATCGACGAGTTCGGCTCGCGGCCCTCGCGGATCGCGCCGACGAACTCCCGGTCCTGCAGCTCGATGCCGTTGAGGCTGACGGCGACCTGCGAGACGTCGATCTGCTCGTCACGACCGTTGTAGAGGTCGTCGTAGCGCGCGATGTAGGTCTCGGTGTCGCCGATGTAGCGGAAGAACGTGCCGAACGGTCCGTTGTTGTTGAACGACAGCGACAGCGTGCAGATCGCGCCGGTCTCGCTCTTGAGCTGGATCGACATGTCCATCGCGATGCCGAGGTCGGGGTGGATCGGGCCCTGGATGGCGTTGGCCTGCACGATCCGACCCGCCTGGTAGGCGAACAGGTCGACCGTGTGTGCCGCATGGTGCCACAGCAGATGGTCGGTCCACGACCGCGCCTCGCCTTTCGCGTTCGTGTTCGTGCGGCGGAAGAAGTACGTCTGCACGTCCATCTGCTGCACCGCGAACTCGCCGGCCGCGATCCGGTTGTGCACCAGCTGATGCGACGGGTTGAACCGCCGCGTGTGCCCGACCATGGCGACCCGGTCGGAGGCGGATGCCGCGGCCAGGGTGGCCTCGGCATCCGCCAGCGAATCGGCGAGCGGGATCTCGACCTGCACGTGCTTGCCCGCGGCGAGCACCGCCTGCGTCTGATCCGCGTGCTGCTGCGTCGGCGTCGCGAGGATCACCGCGTCGACGTCGTCTCGCTCGAGCACGGCGTCGAGACCGAGCACGGCATTCGGCACGCCGTACTTCTCGGCCACCGACTCCGTGGGCTCGGGCCTGGTGCCGCTGACGACGGTCACCTCGGCGTCGGGGATGTTCGCGAGGCCGTCGAGGTGCTTCATGCCGAAGGCGCCGGCGGCGCCGACGACGGCGACGCGAACCTTGTCACTCATGCGTGGACTTCCTCCAGGGGGAGGCTCACACTCTCGGACTCGACGGGCCGCGGCGCGACGGGGTTGGTGACGACCAGGTGGCCGACGGCGGTGTTGGACGCCGGGACGTGGTAGAACCGGTGGTTCACCTCGGGCGCCCCGCCGCCGAACTGGTCGTCCATCGCCCCACGGGCGATGAGCCAGTCCACCAGCTCGATGCCCTCGGATCCGGCCTCGTCGACGTACTCCATGTGCGACCATTCGGTGAGGCCCAGCGGGTCGGCGATCAGGTGGTCGAGGAACGCGTTGTCCCACTCCTCGTTGATCAGTCCCGCGCGCGGGCCCTGCAGCTGGTGGCTCATCCCCCCGGTGCCCCAGATCTGCACGTTGAGCTCGGGACCGTCCCACTTGTCCAGCGCGCGACGGATCGCCTTGCCCAACTCGTAGCACCGACGCCCGGACGGAACCGGGTACTGCACGACGTTCACCGGAAGCGGGATGACCCGGCACGGCCACTCCTCGACGTCGCCGAACACCAGCGACAGCGGCACGGTCAGGCCGTGGTCGACGACCATCTCGTTGACGAGGGTGAGGTCGAAATCGTCCTGGATGACCGACTGGGCGATGTGCGCGGCGAGCTCGGGATACCCCTTCACGTCGGGCACCGGGCGCGGGCCGTAACCCTCGTCGGCGACGGGATAGTGCGCGCCCGTGCCCAGGACGAAGGTCGGGATGATGTTCGAGTCGAACGCCGTGGCGTGGTCGTTGTACACCAGGATGATGACGTCGGGCGTGTTCTCCTTGGCCCACTTCCGGGTCCACTGGTACCCGTCGAAGACCTTCTTCCAGTACGGCTCCTCGGTCTTGCCCAGGTCCATCGCGGCGCCGATCGCCGGCACGTGCGACGTGAACAGCGCCGACGTGAACTTCGCGGGGGCGTCCGGGCGCATCACCTCGGACTTCTCGTTCGAGGGCGGGGTCCACCCGTCGAGATCCTTCAGGCGCACGCCCTCGGGACGTCGGCCACCTCCGACCATCATGTCGCGGTACGCCGCCTCCGACATCCCGGTCATCGAGCCGGCCATCTGCTGGAAGCTCAGACCGTGCGTGGCGCCGATCTTGCTCAGGAAGTAGATGTTGCCGCCCTCGGCGATGCAGGTGTTCAGGTCGAGATCGAGCACCGCCTGACGCTGCACCGGGGTGAGGGGCCATTCGTCGAGGTACGCCTCGCGGTCGGCGAGGTAGCGCTCGCGGTTCTCGGGCTTCATGAGAGACATCGAGAACTGGTTGAGGTGGTAGCCCTTGCGGGCCTGCTCGGCATCGAAGATGGTCGTGCCGGGGATGTCCTTGTACGGCTTGTCGAGTGCCATGGTCATTCTCCTTCGGGCCAGTACAGCCGCGACGGGTTGTCGACGAGCAGCCTCTGCTGCAGTTCGGGGGTCGTCGCGATCTGTGGGATGTAGTCGACCAGCAGCCCGTCGTCAGGCATGTGGTCCTTGAGGTTGGGGTGGGGCCAGTCGGTGCCCCACAGCACGCGATCGGGGAACTCCTCGACCACGCGACGGGCGAACGGCACGACATCCGTATAGGCGTGCTGCTCGCCATTCAGCGCGCGCGGACCGGTGGCGCTGAGCCGCTCGGGGCACGACACCTTCGTCCACACGTTGGGGTTCTCGCGCATGAAGCGCAGGAACAGCTCGAACTCCGGACCCTCCGGGTCCTTCGTCACATCCGGACGCCCCATGTGGTCGACCACGACGTCCGTCGGGATCGCCGAGAAGAAGTCGTAGAGGTCGGGAAGGTCCTCGGCCTCGAAGTAGATGACGACATGCCACCCGAGGGGGGCGATCTTCTCCACGATCGCGTCGAGCGAGTCGGTCGGCACCCGGTCGACGAGGCGTTTGACGAAGTTGAACCGCACGCCGCGCACACCGGCCTCGTGCAGCTCGGCGAGCTCCTCGTCGGTCACGTCGCGACGAACCGTCGCGACCCCGCGGGCACGCCCCTTGCTGCGGCGCAGCGCGTCGACGAGCGCCCGGTTGTCGGCGCCGTGGCAGGTCGCCTGCACGATGACGTTCCGGTCGAAGCCGAGCTGGTCGCGCAGCGCGAACAGCTGCGCGGCCGACGCGTCGCACGGCGTGTACTTGCGCTCGGGGGCGTAGGGGAACTCCGCGCCGGGGCCGAACACGTGGCAGTGCGCGTCGACAGCGCCGGCGGGGAGCCGGAACGTCGGGGTCGTCGGGCCGTCGTACCAGTCCAGCCAACCGGGCGTCTTCTCGAAGCCGCCGCTGGTGTCGCCGTGCGCGATCGCCTGTGCGTGAGCCATCGTCAATCCTCCACGTACTCGAGGCCCGCGGCCGCCAGCGGCTCCCGCATGCCGTAGATGTCGAGACCGAGCACGCCCTCGCGGAACTTCTGGCGCTTGGCCTCCTCGTTGTCCTCGCGCTTCTGCGAGGCGTCGGCGACGGCGCCGACGAGCTCGCGGGGGACGACCACGACGCCGTCGACATCCGCGACCACCACGTCGCCGGGGTTCACCACGGCGTTCGCCACGACCACGGGGATGTTGACCGAGCCCAGCGTCGCCTTGACGGTGCCCTTCGCGCTGATGGCGCGGGAGAAGACCGGGAAGCCCATCTTCTCGAGGTCGGCGACGTCGCGGACGCCCCCGTCGATGACCAGGCCCTTGCAGCCCCGGGCGGTGAGGGAGGTGGCGAGCAGCTCGCCGAAGAAGCCGTCCTCGCTCTCCGTGGTGCAGCCGGCGACGATGACGTCGCCCTCCTGCACCTGCTCGGCGGCGACGTGGAACATCCAGTTGTCGCCGGGCTGCAGGAGCACCGTGACGGCCGGGCCGCACAGCGTCGCCCCGCTGTACGCCGGGCGGATGTACGGCCGCAGCAGGCCGACCCGGCCCATCGCCTCGTGGATCGTGGCGACCCCGAACCGCGAGAGCCGCGCGACGTCGGCGGAGTCGGGCCGCTCGATGCGCGTGCGGACGATGCCGAGGTCGTTCAGTCGCTGAGTCATCGGGTTCTCCAGGGTGAGGTCACAGGCCGCGGGCTCGCAGGGCGCGGTCCAGGCGCGGGTACACGCGGCGGGCGTTGCCTTCGAAGACCTGTCCGCGTCGTTCGTCGGTGAGGTTCCCGGTCGCATCCACGTATCGCTTCGTGTCGTCGAAGTAGTGGCCCGTGCGCGGGTCGACGTCGCGGACGGCGCCGATCATCTCGCTCGCGAAGAGGATGTTCTCGGTCGGGATGACCCCGGTGAGCAGGTCGATGCCCGGCTGGTGGTACACGCACGTGTCGAAGTACACGTTGCCCAGGAGGTGCTCCTCCAGCTCGGGCTTGCCGAGCGCCATCGCCAGGCCGCGGAAGCGTCCCCAGTGATAGGGCACCGCGCCGCCGCCGTGCGGGATGACGAGCTTCAGGTCGGGGAAGTCGCGGAACAGGTCGCCCTTGAGCAGCTGCATGAATGCCGTCGTGTCGGCACCCAGGTAGTGGTCGCCGGTGGTGTGGAACTGCGGCTTGCACGAGGTGCTCACGTGGATCATCGCGGGCAGCTCGTACTCGACGAGCTTCTCGTAGAGCGGATACCAGCTCTTGTCCGTCAGCAGCGGGGCGGTCCACAGTCCGCCGGACGGGTCGGGGTTGATGTTGACGGTCACGACGCCCAGATCGTTCACCGCCCGGTCGAGTTCGGCGAGGGTCGTCTTCGGGTCGACGCCCGGCGACTGCGGGAGCATCGCGCCCGGGAGGAAACGGTCGGGGAACAGCTGCGACACCCGCGCGACGAGGTCGTTGCAGATGCGCGCCCAGGTCTCGCTGACGGCGAGGTCGCCGAGGTGGTGGGCCATGAACGATGCACGGGGACTGAACACCGTGACATCGCTGCCGCGGTCGTCCATCAGCCGCAACTGGTTCGCCTCGATGGTCTCGCGGATGTCGTCATCGCTGATCCGCAGCGCGGCCGGGTCGGGCGCCTCGCCCGCGCCTTCCGCATACGCGATCTGCAGATCGCGCCACGCTCCCAGCTGCGCGGGGGCCGTGGTGTAGTGGCCATGGATGTCGATGATCAACGTGCGTCCTCGTCACTGTGATCGGGTCGGTGCCGGGTGGTGCGTGCCACGTCGGCAGCGGTGCCGGTGCTGTCACCCTGACTCTAGTTCGCTCTATGGGTATGGTCCAATAGATGTAGGAGCCGAACCGTATAGATGGGATCAATGCGATGTCGCTCACCGATCTCAACCAGTTGCGCACTTTCGTCGTGCTGTACGAGCTGCGCAGTCTGACCGCCGCCGCCGAGCGATTGCACGTCACGCAGCCGACGGTCAGCTACACGCTGAGGAGGTTGCGGCAGCGGTTCGGCGACGACCTGTTCCGCCGCCAGGGGAACGAGATGGTGCCGACCCCGCGTGCCCGGCAGCTGTTCGGACCGCTGCACGAGGCACTGTCGCGCATCGATGCCGTGGTGAGCGCGCCCGACGCCTTCGATCCCGCGAGCTTCGGCGGGGAGCTCTCGCTCGCGCTGACCTCGATCGGCGAGCAGACCTTCCTGCCGCCGATCATGCCGGTGCTCGCGAAGGAGGCGCCGGACCTTCACCTGCAGGTGCGGCGGCTGGACGCGGATCAGGTGGAAGACGGGCTCGTCCGGGGCACCATCGACCTGGCGATCACGGTGTCGTTGCTGGACTCGCCGCGGCTGTGGCGCACACCGGTGCGCGACGTGGAGTACGTGGCGCTGTCCTCGCGTGCCCATCCGCTGCCTCCGACCGCCGCGGACATGTTCGTCGGGCGCCGCTTCGTGCGGGTGTCCTCCCGCGGCGGCCACGTGTACCCGCTCCAGGCGATGATCGAACAGGGACTCATGCCGCAGGTGACGCTGACGGTCGAGGAGTACGCCACCGTGCCCGCGGTGCTCGAGGCGACCGATCTCGTCGTGCTGCTGCCGCGACACGTGGCCGAGGTGTTCTGCGGATGGTTCCCCGGTCTGCGCATCGCCGAGCTGCCGTGGCCGGGCCAGAGCACCCCGGTCGCGCTCTACACGCGACGCGAACTGAGCATGTCTCCCGCGCAGACGTGGTTCCGATCGGTGGTGCTGGATGCGGTGGCCGCCGACGACCACCGGCCGACCTAGCCGTTCTTGCGGTTCCAGCTTGCCTTCGCGGGCGCGAAAGGGCTGCGCACGTGGATCGACCAGTTCGAGTGCGGGTGGACGGAGAGGATCGCCCGTTCGAACCACGACCGGGCCTCGTCCGAGAGCTGCGGCAGCACCACGTCCTTGTCGAGGTCATCCTCCGGCCGCGGCCGCAACGCCTTCCAGACCAGCTGCACCTCGGGCGCACCGGTCGGAATGCCGTCGACCTCGAGCACGGCGCGATCCCACGGCAACTGCAGCCGCGGGTCTCGCCGGTACAGCCAGGCATGTTCCGTCCCATCCTCGACGTTCACCTGAAGCACCCAGGCGCCGGAGCGCTCGTCCTGAATCCGCACCGGCTGCACATCGGCATCGTCGGGCGCGTCGGCCCAGGGGATGACGGCGTCCTCCCCCGCAGGCGCCCAGGCGGTGAAACCGGCAGGCAACGCCCGGACCAGCTGCGGCAGCCCGCCTTGGGTGGTGCTCACGTCCGTGTTCGGCCGTTCGCGGATCGTCCGGCCCAGCCAGTGCTCCAGGGCCACCCCGCCCGACAGCCACCAGCGGGCGCTACCGACCCGAAGGAGCTCAGCGACAGCATGAGGCGTGAGGGGCTCCCAAGCCGTTGCAGCATCCGGAACAGAAACCATGAGCCGAGGCTACCGCCGTCGCGTCAGGCAGGGGACCAACCATCGCCGCAACACCGTCGACGCGAGCCGTGTCATCCTGAGCGCATGGCGAACTCGCCCTCCAGCGACTCGATGATCGACCGCATCGTGCGCGTCCTCGAGACGTTCACAGCTGATCGTTCGGTGCAGTCGGCCAGTCAGATCGGGCGCCGAGCGGCGCTGCCGTCGTCCACCGCGCACCGGATCGTGGACGAGCTGGTCGACGCCGGACTGCTCGGACGCGACGAGGACCGCCGCGTCCACCTGGGAATGCGCTTGTGGGAACTGGCCCTCCGCGGGTCGACCGCGCTACGTCTGCGCCAGGCGGCGCTCCCCTATATGGAGCGCGTGCAGACGCACATCCGCCAGCACACCCAACTCGCCGTTCTCGAACAGGACGAAGCACTGTTCCTCGAACGCCTTTCGCACCCCGACGCCGGTGCGAACATCACACGGATCGCTGGGCGGCTACCGCTGCACGCCTCCTCGTCGGGCCTCGTCCTGCTCGCGCACGCTCCCGCCGATCTCCGCGAACGCGTGCTCGCCCAGCCGTTGCGCGCTCTCGCACCCGAGACGGTGACCGATCCCGGACGTCTACGCCGTCTCCTCGCTGGCGTGCGTCGCGATGGCGTGGCGATCGCGCAAGGTTCGATCGAATCCGTCTCGACCGGCGTGGCCGTGCCGATCCGCGACGCAGGTGAAGTCGTCGCCGCGCTTTCCGTGGTGCTACCACGACAAGCGCCGCACACGGCGGCGATCATCGCTCTGCGAGAAGCCGTGACCGGCATCGAGGCCACGCTGCGGTCCCCCCGATAGTCGGCGTCTCCCGTTCAACGGGAATGCGGCGTTCGACCGTCTGAACCGGGTTCACACTGAGCGAGGCATCCGTTGTCACGTCGAAGGAGACGCCCCAATGTCCACCATCCGCACCCGCGTCGCCATCGTCGGCGCTGGACCCGCCGGACTGCTGCTGTCGCATCTGCTCGCGGCGTCCGGCCTCGAGTCAGTCGTCATCGATCAGCGTTCCCGTGAAGAGATCGAGACCACGATCCGGGCAGGCATCCTCGAACAGGGCACCGTCGAGGTGCTCGACACGCTCGGCGCGTTCAGCCGCGCCCGCACCCTGGGAGACCGCCACGACGGCATCGAGCTCCGCTTCGCCGGCAGCGGACACCGCATCGACTTCGCCGACCTCGTCGGCCGCGGTGTGTGGCTGTACCCGCAGCACGAAGTCCTGAAGGATCTCATCGCCGCGCGGCTCTCCAGTGGCCAAGACCTGCGCTTCGGCGTGACGGCGCATCGTATCGAGGACCCCGCGTCCGACCGCCCACGCGTCATCGCCACCGGCGCAGACGGATCGCCTCTCGAGATCGAGGCCGAGTTCGTCGTCGGCGCCGACGGGTCACGCAGTGTCGTGCGGGAGGCCGTAACCGGTTCCCACACAGGCGGGCACTTCCGCGAGTACCCGTTCGCCTGGTTCGGCATCCTCTGCGAGGCGCCGCCCAGCGCCGACGAGCTCATCTACAGCAACTCCCCCGATGGCTTCGCGCTCATCAGCCAGCGAAGCACCACCGTGCAGCGCATGTACTTCCAATGCGATCCCCGCACCGACCCCAGCACCCTCACCGAGGAGCAACTGTGGGAAGAACTGCAGAAGCGGGTGCCGGGGACGACGCTCAAGGAAGGCCCCGTCTTCCAACGCGACGTGCTGCGATTCCGGAGCTTCGTCGCCCTCGAACTGCTTCGCGGCCGCCTCGCACTCATCGGCGACGCCGCCCATACCGTGCCGCCCACCGGCGCGAAAGGCATGAACCTTGCCGTAGCCGACGTCCTCGTTCTCGAGCGCGCGCTGCGCGCGCTTCTGCTCGAGAGGGACAGCCGCCTCGTCGAGGCCTTCCCCGAGACGGCGCTGCACCGCATCTGGAAGGCCCAGCACTTCTCCTGGTGGATGACCAGCATGCTTCACGTCGCCCCCGATGCAAGGGACTTCGACCGCCTCCGCCAGCTCGGAGAGCTCCAATCCGTCGTCGAGTCCGAAGCCGGCCGCCGCTTCCTCGCCGAGGCATACACCGGCTGGCCCCTCCACACCCTCACCTGAGCCGGCGCTCACGGTTCGGACCAGAGGGTGCGGCACCCGCGGGTCGGCGTCAGTCCAGCCAGCCGGGGACCGCGGGAACCACCGGGTAGTCGATCGCAGGCGCGTCGCCAACGATGGGATCCATGCGGATCCGGCTCAGTCGCATGAAGGCGATGCGCCAGCCGGACTCGGTGAGTCGGTAGAGCTCCTCGTAGTAGCCATATCCCCGCATCCCCCTCTGTTCCGGCACGGTGATCCCCATATACCCTCGTGACCCGCGTGGCCACGTCAGATAGTCGGTCATGGCCCAGCGCCCGCGAGCCGAGAAGTCATCGATCCGCCGAAACTGCGGCATGAACCCGTGATGGACGCTGACGACCTCTTCGGTCATGTTGCGCATCAGGTTCTCCACGAACGTGTCGGGGTCGGGCGCGGCGGCCCACAGTCCTTCGAAGACGCAGTCGTCCACGAAGAGTCCGCGCAGTTCGTCCCACTGCTTCAGGTCGACGTAGTGAAAATAGCGTGCCTTCAGGTCGCGGAGCTCCTCTGCCACGGTGGGGGTGACCGCACGTACTCGGGGCATCGAGAAACCATCCTCGCTCTTCACGGCGCCTGGGTACTTCCTCTACTGCTCGTCGATCTCGAAGTCGACCGAGGCGATCTGCTCCGAGATCGCTCCGGAGAGAGGGAAGAGCGGCAGATGCGCGGGGTGCGTCGCGTAGGCACGGACATCGTCGAGGGTGCGGAAGTCGGCGACGAGTGCATAGTCCCATGCGCGTTCGCTGCGCATCACGTCGGGGCCGTGTGACAGTCGGACCAGGCCGGGAATCTTTCCGAGCAGACCATCGAGCAGGTCGCGCCACTCCTCGAGCACGGCAGGATCATGGTTCGCTGCGAACGAGAAGAACACGACGTGACGGATCATCGTGCCCCGGCTCCGTCGGCAAGGCTCAGGTCGCCGATCGACGCGCCGCTGGCGGTACGCCCGAGAAGGTAGGCCATGGTCATGATCGGACCGAGCGTGGCGCCGGCGCCGGGGTAGCCGGCGGCGAAGGCGTTCTCGGAGGCGTTGCCGACCGCAAACAGGCCGCGTATGGCATCGCCGTCTGCGTCGAGGACCCTTCCGAGGCCGTCGGTGGCGATCCCTCCGCTGGTGCCGAAGCAGCCGTTCACCACGGCGAGAGCGTAGTAGGGGCCTTGCTCGAGCGGTGCGAGGCTGGGATTGGGATACGGGTTCTGTTCGTCTCCCCAGTAGCGGTCGTACGCGCTCGCACCGCGGTGGAAGTCCGGATCCTCCCCACGGGCGGCGTGCTCGTTGAATCGCGCGACCGTCTCGGCCAGCGCCTGGGCGGGAACGTCGATCTTCCCGGCGAGCTCTCCGAGGGTTGCTCCTTCGACGAGCCAGTCGGGAGTCGGCTCCTGGCGTGCATCGACCAATGTCGGAGGCCTCCCGTAGCCTGTAAATGTCACATTCACTAGCCAACGTTCCGGGAGGACACCATGGCCACCACACCGACCACCATCAAGGCGGGCACCCCGCGCGACTTCCTCGGCCTCGTGCCCGCGCTGCTCGGCTTCACCCCGCAGGACTCGCTCGTGCTCGTGCCCTTCGAGGCGTCGCGCACGATCGGGGCGATGCGACTCGACCTCGACGCGGATGCCGCGACGCTCGCGCACACCGGCCTCGGGCTGGTCTGCCGAGTGCCGCGCGTGACCGGGGTAGCCGCCGTGATCTACGCCGCCGAGGACGCCGACAGCACCCGCGATCTCGGCCAGCAGATCGCCGATGTCGCCGACCGGCAGGGACTGCACCTGGTGGACGTGCTCTACGTCGCCAGCGACGGCTACGGCAGCCACCTGACCGGCGAGGCACCGCGCCCCGTCGCCGAGATCGCGACCCCGGACGCGCTGCGCGAGAAGGTCGCAGCATCCCAGACCGCCGGGGCGAGCATCCCCGACGCCGACCCGGCGCGTGCCGCCCGGATCGCGTTCGCGGCCGCGCGGATGGACGACGATGCCCTCGCGGACTTCGTCGCCGTCGCGGAGGACGCCCTGACCGGTGACCCCGCCGACCTCGACACCCGCCAGGCTGCGATCCTGCTCACCGGCATCGGCATCCCGCTGTGGCGTGACGTGGCCCTCATCCAGTGGGCCACCGACCGCGGCAACGGCACCCGTGCCCTGGCCGCGCAGATCGGCCACTCGATCATGGGCGCACCCGTCCCCGAGAGCATCGCCCGCACCCTCTACGGACAGGGCGACCGCCCCGACGCCGACCGGCTGACGGCGGGACTCGCGCTCGTGCGCCACCTTGCCGCCTACGCCGACGACCAGGAGCGCCCCAACCTGCTCGCCGCCGCCGCCTGGCTGTCCTGGGCGCTGGGCCGATCCACTCACGCCACCGTCTACACCGACCGCGCCCTCGCGATCGACCCCGACCACGGCATGAGCCAGATCGTCGCGACCCTCTGCTCGGCAGCCGTGCTCCCGGATTGGGCGTTCGCCCGCTGAGCGTCACCGAGTGCCCGCCGGTCACCCCGGCGGGCACTCGCCCGTGACGCACTCGCGATGTCCCCGCGCGATGTCGGAGGCCACCCGTAGCCTATGAATGTCACATTCACTAGCAATCGTTCCGGGAGGACTCCATGACCGAGACCATCAACAACGTCCACGACATCCGCGCAGCCGTCGAGCGCGCGATCCGCTTCCACGCTCCGCTGCGCGCCGAGTTCGACGAGGGATGGACGACCATCGAGCCGGACGAGCTGCGCCAGGCCTGGGACGACTACAGCCTCAGCGACCCGTTCACCCTCGACCCCGCAATGCCCGCCCTGCTCGCTCGCATCGACGCCGACCACCCGGACGACGACCCCCAGGTGTGGGTGCCCCTCGGCGGGCAGGGCGACCCCGACTATCTGGATGCCGTCGTGGTCACCGAGCGCACCGTCACCAAGTACACCGCGCGCGACGGCCAGATCGAGCAGCCCTACTCGCTCCCCGAGGGCGACCCCCACGGCCTCACGCAGAGCGGCTGGCGGGCCGCGGCGAGCGCAGCGCGCTACGCGATCATCGGCCTCAACGCCGACGCCAGCAACACCGAGTACCTGCGCGGGCAGATCGAGGCGTACCTGACCGCGTTCGGTCACTTCGAGCCGGGGCGCGATGCCGACGCCAAGCGCGAGCGGGTCACCGCCGAGATCACCGCGGCGATCGCCGCCCAGTGACCCACGCCGGGGCGGGCGCGCAGACCGCGCCGCCCGCCCCGCCCAATGTCGGAGGCCACCCGTAGCCTGTGAATGTCACATTCACCGTCGAGAGTCCAAGGAGGACGCCATGACCGACACCACCACCCTCATCACCCGCACCCCCGGCGACACGTTCCGCTTCCGCGGCACCGAGTACGTGCTGATCGACTTCGCCCGCACCAAGGCGAAGATCGCAGCCCTCACCGAACCCGGCAAGGTGTACACCCTCGCCCGCACCGCCACCGTCGAGCCGACCGGGCACAGCGACGACGCACTCGCCGCTGCCCTGCAAGCCACCGCGGCCGCGCTGCCGAGCCTGATCCCCGGAACCCGCGTGCGCATCGTCGCCAACCCGCGCACCACCCGTGACGGGCTGGCCGGAGTCGAGACACTCATCGTCCGCACCAACCCCAAGTCATACACGCTCGCCAACGGCTGGCGCGTCAGCCCTGGGCTGGTCGAAGCCGTCTGACCCCCTCGCCGCCGCCGGGTGCACACCTACCCCGGCGGCGGCGAGCACCACCCACCCGAGGGGAGCCGGCTACACGCCCCTCCCCTCGGCGGGAGCACCTCGAGTTCCATCCCCCGCCCGCGCTCGCCGCAGGCCTTCACCGTCCCCAGGAGGACACAATGACCACCACCGAACCCGCGGCCTCAGCCGCACCCCGCATCCCTGCCGACGACCTGATCGACCGGCTGTGGAGTCTCATGCACGACATCGAGGCAGCCGATTTCCCCGCGCTGCGCATCGTCGAGCTCGACGAGCCGACCGACTACGGCGAGCGCACCGTGCTGTGGTGCCCGCGCTGCGATCAGCACGTCAACGTCGAGGACGGCTACCTGCGCGCGATCGACATGGACGTGCGCTACAACAGCGTCGGCCAGATCAACACCATCGAGCGCACCGTGCCGCAGTACGAGGCAGACCCCGACCCCGGCGACGTGCTCGTGTACCTGCACCAGACCGACGCGCACGGCGAGCACGGCGTGCGTCTCCCCGAGGGCTGGGAAGGCGTCTGGAAGGCGTAGCCGCACCCCTGCGACATGAGCGCCCCGCGCCTCTGCCGGGGCGCTCACGCACGCCACGACCGACCCTCTGCTGCGATGTCCGACCCCACCCGTAGGCTGTGAACGTCACATTCACTAGCAAGCGATCCGGGAGGACGCCATGACCACCTACATCACCTTCGGCCCCGACCACGCCGACCTGCACCCGCACGTCGGTACGGGACTGAACCGCGGCTACGTCGCGATCAGCACCGGCGACCGCGGCCGCGACATCGCCGCGGCGTTCGCGATCCTCGGCGAGCAGTGGGCCTTCGACTACCAGGACGCAGCCGCGCTGGATGCCCGCTACCCGGACGGCGAGATCGCCCGCATCACCCTCATCGACGAGGCGGCGCAGAAGGAGATCGCCGGTCTGATCGAGGACACTTTCGCCGCGGCCGAGGGCGACAGCAACGACGCCGAGATCGAGGCGCTACAGGCCGCACGCGACCGCCTGGCCGCGCTGATCGACTACACCCCCGCCCACGAGCGGGACTGGACGCCGCTCGACGCGGCCTGATGTAGGAACCGCTCAGAGTTGTCCGCGGTGCCAGCCACAGAGCCGGGATCTCCCACCGAAGATGTCCACCGGAGTGCGGCCAGATTCTGTGCTGAGTTGTCCACGACGGCTGCGGCCAGCTTCGTCGAAGCCGTCAGTACTTGATTTCCGCTGGATCTCTGAACGCCACTAGACCTACGAGATTTCCTTCGGGGTCGCGAATGAATGCTTGCCATTCTTCTCGCCCTGCTGGTCCGAGCGCATCTCTGGTGTGAGTGAAGATCGGCCGCCCCGGGGATACGATTTCGACCTCGCCGGCTCGGTCGACGGCTAACTCCAGATCATCGACGCGGAGGTAGAGCAGCGCTGACGGTGCCGCGCTCTCGAGTAGCAAACGGACGCCGTCGAGATCGAAGAACACCAAACCGGGCGGATCGAATCGGGCCACAGGGGCGGAGCCGAGCAGTGCGGAATAGAAGGCTGTGGCGCGTTCCAGATCGACCACGCGCTGGGCTACTTGGACGAGAGACGCCATGCTCATTTGCCGTCGCCGTGCACGTCTCGAATGACGGCGAGGGAGCGATCGAGTAGTTCCCGCAGCGCATCTTGGTCCACCCCCGACAATCGGGGGAGGTAGAGGCACGCGCTACTGGTGCGGTGTGGACCGAGCCGCTCGAGCAGGTCGGGCCACCGCTCGGCAAACCCCTCGACCAGGTAAAGCGTGTGCTTGGACCCGGAAGCGAAGGCGATCTCAGGCGCGATACCCTCTCGCCCGCTGTCGTACGCGTAGCCGTATTGGCCGAACCCGACAATCCGTTCCGCCCACACCACCGGCGGGCGCTGTGCAACGTGCTCGAAGAGCTCGAGGAGTTCGGTTACCTCGCCGCGTCGTGGCCCGGTTGCCCGGTCCAGCGCCTCGTCGACGCTGGTGTCGGAAGGCATCACGAGGCGGTCTCCGTTGCTCGCTGCGATTCGATGTATGCCTTGAGTCGGGCCAGATGGTCGCCGTCCTCCTTCTTTGTGATCGCGGCCACCAGGGGCAGCATCATCCGCCGCAGTCCGCCGGCGGCGAGCTCGCACGTCCACTCGATCCGCGTGCCGGTGCCGGCCGGGTGCAGCCGGTAGACGTAGGTCGCGGTGATGCCCTCCGCCTCGCTGGCGACCGCAAAAGCGGTGGGCGGCTCGAGAGCCACGATCTGCAGCTGCCCCGTCGCCTCCTTGCTCTTCACTCGGCGCGTCTCCTCGATGACGGACCCCACAGCGAGCGGGCCATCCGTCACCTTCACGCTCTTCACGACACCGTCGACGTAGTCGACCGCCCTTGTGGGATCTGCCAGCACTGCGAACACTTCCTGTTGCGATCTGTCGATGTGCTCGGTGAACTCGAAAGCGATCATGGGCCTTCTCCTGGGTGATGGTCGGGGTGGTGATCAAGAGGCACATAGGCGTCTGTCCAGCTGACGCGAACGGCGTCGTTCGCGCGCTGGTCGACGTGATGGATCTCGAAGGGCGGTGCGCAGCGCAACCGCCACCCTTCTGAGGGCATCCATTGCACCCCGATAGCCGCGAAGGTCTTCGCGATCTGCTCTGCACCGCCGGTGTGCCGATGCGCGACGCACACCTGCGCCGGCATCTGGCGGTAGGTGAAGGGGTGGGGTGGATCTATCGGTGCGGCAATGGGGATGCCAGCGTCGAAGCGGATCTGCTCGTTGTCCACCACGTAAGGGTCATCTGGGGTGATGCCCACGAGGAGGTCGGAGGAGTGGGCGATGCCGTGCTCTATCGCGAAGGCCCTCAGCTGCTGCCACGGCTCGACCGATGGGTGCCCGATGCCGAGGCCGTTGTACCCGCGATGACGGAGGACGAGCAGGTGCCGCTCGGGGGTGCTCTCAACCCGTACCGGGACGGCATCGAGGTCATAACGGAGTGTCAGCGGCGTCTCTTCTGCGAAGCCCGCAAACGTCGTGCTCTGCTGCGCCAGGTCCGCGTGCTCGCGGTACGCGCGCAGCATCCTCCGATACTCCGATGGACTGATCTCGAACCGCTGCACGAACGCGCGTGTGAAGGTCTCGGGCGTTGCGAACCCGGATTCCAACCTGGAGTCCCGCGGGGTGGTGGTCTTTCGGGCCCGCGGCGTCGTGACCGCGACGGGGTGAGCCATCGTGCGATGGTCAGTGAGAACGACCAAGAACTCACACAGAAAGACGACACCGCACGATGGCTCTTGACCAGTCTGCCCTCCTCGAGCTGCTCGGGGAACTGAAGCTCACCGGCACCACCGACCGCATCCGAGCCGCGACCGAGCGGCTCTACCAGGAGCTGATCGACGCGGAGACAGCCGCATTCATCGGCGCCGCCCCCTACGAGCGCACGAGCGAGCGCACGACTACCCGCAACGGTTCCCGGCCGCGGGTGCTGTCGACCACGGCTGGGGATCTGGAGTTGCGGATCCCGAAGTTGCGGCAGGGGTCGTTCTTCCCGTCGCTGCTGGAGCGGCGCCGCCGGGTCGACCAAGCCTTGTTCGCGGTCGTGATGGAGGCCTACCTCCACGGCGTCTCAACCCGGAAGGTCGATGACCTCGTCAAAGCGCTCGGCGCTGACACTGGCATCTCGAAGTCCGAGGTGTCCCGCATCTGCCAAGGGCTCGACGCCGAGGTCGCATCGTTCCGCGACCGCTCGCTGTCTGACATCGCCTACCCCTACGTGTTCCTCGACGCGACCTACTGCAAGGTCCGCATCGACCACCGTGTCGTGTCCCAGGCGGTCGTCGTCGCGATCGGCGTCGCCGCTGACGGGCGGCGGGTCGTGCTGGGCTTCGATGTCGGAGACAGCGAGACCGAGGAGTTCTGGAAGCAGTTCCTGCGCTCGTTGAAGACACGAGGTCTGGGCGGGGTGAAGCTGGTGATCTCCGACGCCCACGCCGGACTGAAGAAGGCCGCAGCGACCGTGTTGCAGGGCGCCGCCTGGCAGCGCTCACTCGTCAAGATGGTTAGTGGCGGGATCGTCCCGCTGGTTCATCCTCACCGTCGGGAGAGGACCTTGGCAGCGTGACCTTCGAGGTCCAGCGGCAGACCTGTCCCTCCCGGCGGTGGCGGATTCCGACTGGCTAGTGGGAGTCGTGCCCCGACAGCGGGAGCACCTGAGTGAGCGTCCAGAGGGGTCCGTCACGAGGCGGGCCTCGTCTTCGAAGGAGAAGCGCTCATGCCAGACCTCAACTTGCCAGCGTGGCCGGTATTCGCCGGCATCGACTGGGGCGGTGAGAACCACCAGCTCTGCGTTGTCGCGCCCGACGGGAAGCGGCTACTTGAGACACGTGTCAGTCACGACGTCGCCGGGCTCCACCAACTCGACCTGCATCTGAACGGCTTCGGGCGGCAGGTCCCGATCGCGATCGAACGCTCCGAAGGTCTCCTCGTCGAGCACCTTCAAGCGACCGGGCATGCGGTGTTCCCCGTGTCTCCGCGGATCTCCGCGAGGGCGCGGGAGCGTTACAAGGTCGCTGCGGTCAAGGACGACCGGTTCGACGCGTTCGTACTCGCCGACACGCTCCGCTTCGACCATGCGCACTGGCGCCCGCTGTCGGTCCCGTCACCGCTGCTCGCCGAGATCAAGGCACTCACACGGGACCGGGACCGGCTCCTCGAGACGCAGCAGGCGACGGAGAGTCAGTTGCGGATGATCCTCGAGGCCTACCACCCCGCACCCGTTCGGTTGTTCTCGTCCGTCGACCGGCAGATCACGCTGTCGTTCGTAACGGACTATCCGACACCGGCGAACGCGTCCCGGGTGAAGACCACCAGGATGGCAGGGTTCCTTTCCCGACACCACTACACCGGCAGAGTCCCCGCGCAGACCCTCGCGGACCGGATGAGACAGAACCTGCTCTCCGGCTCGCCAGGAACGGTCGCGGGCAAGAGCTTCTCCGCTCTCGCATTCACCCAGGTGCTGCAGCTTCTGAACACGCAGCTCGCCGAGTACGACGACGCAATCGCCGCAGCCACCGCGGAGCACCCGGACGCCCTGATCTTCGCCAGCTTTCCCGGCATCGGCCCCGTGCTCACTGCGGTACTGCTCGCCGAGATCGGTGAAGACCGCGCAAGGTTCCCGCAACCTGAAGTGCTCCTCGCCGAAGCCGGCCTCGCCCCGGTCACCCGCTCGTCGGGCAGGTCCCGGTCGGTCAGGTTCCGCTACGCCGCGAACAGCCGCCTCCGAGAAGCCACCATGTGGTGGGCGTTCAACTCCATCAAGATGTCACCCTGGGCGGCCGCCGCGTTCCGCGACGCCCGGGACCAGAAAGGCCAGCGCTACCACCGCGCCCTCCGCGGACTCGCCGCACGCTGGACCCGCATCCTCTGGCGCTGTTGGACCAACCACGAAACCTACGACCCCGCCCGCCACGGCTCAGCCGCACTGATCACCGCCGCCTGACCGCGCGCTTTCGACACCCCCGCCCGACACTCGGGGCCGAGCGGCGCCTTCAGCGCGCCCACGCAAACACACCAAGATCTGCACCCAGTTGACAGTGGGAGTCTGCCGCGTCCACTTCATGCGCAACGTCCTGACCGCCCTCCCGAAGGGCCGGCAGGAGATGGTCGCCAGCGTGATCCGCACGATCTTCGCCCAACCCGACGCCGAGCACATCGATGCCCAGTTCGACGAAGTCGTGCGCATGATCGAGCGCGTCCACCCCAAGACCGCCGTGATGCTCACCGACGCCCGTGACGACATCCTCGCGTTCAAAGCGTTCCCCGCCCGGCATTGGCGACAGATCTGGTCCACGAACCCGCTGGAACGCCTCAATCGGGAGATCAAGCGCCGCACCGACGTCGTTGGCGTGTTCCCGAACAACGCCGCCCTGCTCCGCCTGGCCGGCTCCGTCCTCGTCGAGCAACACGACGAATGGGAAGCCGCCGACCGCCGCTACTTCTCCGAAGCCTCCATGACCGAGCTCACCGCGACCACCCCCACCATCGACGAGGCGGTGATACTCCCCGAGATCACCGCCGCCTAAACTAACGACAGCTGATCATCGCAACGAAGCGAAAGACCACCACTCAAACGGACGCGGCCCTACCGGGAGTCGAAGGTCCGAGTCTCGGAACGGCACCGGCGCCAGGTTGTCGTCGAGATCACGTTCGCTTCCCCCCATGACCTCATCCGGTGGGAGGACAGTAAGGAGCGGCAGGCGCACCTGCAACAGGCCGTGCCGCTCACGATCGGGCAGGCCCGTCCACTGACTCCGGACGCCCTCACCGGTGCAATCCCGACGGCCGGTCCCGCGCGCCCGCGGTGGTGGACGGCGCGATAACGCTGCACCCGAGCGCCCCGCCGAGACGATCCGGCGGGGCGCTCCCGTGTCCACCCCCCGGCCCGTCAAATGTCCGACCCCCCCTACTACTGTTGTGTGTGTCAGATACACAACATGGCGCGAGCCGTTAGGCGCGGGCGGCGTGTGCCGGCATGCCGGACCGCCCCACCAGGGGCGAACGGCCGGCTTCGCCGACGCGATGACGCGCCGGCCGCGAGCGGGCGGATTTGCTCAGCGCGCCTGGAGGAGGCGCGCTTTCAGACGCTCTCCCCGCGCCTGGCGTTGGCTCTCCAGATCTCCCAGGCCCTCGTGAGCTGCCCGTTGTTGGATTCCGCGGCCGCGGCGCCCTCTTCTGCGGTGAGGGCGGTGTAGCCGCCGAGCTGACCGGCCGTCACCTGTGCTCGGGCGTTGAGGTCCGCGTAGACCGCGCGGGCGACCGCCTGCGGGATCGAGTCGCCCACGGCGACGAATCCGTGTCCTCGCATGAGTGCGACCGCCGCGCCCCCGAGGGTCGCAGCAAGGTCCGCGCCGAGCGAACCGCTGCGGATCAGCAGGTCGCTGGAGGACCCGACGCTGTCACGGATCTCGAAGACCGGGACCGCTTCGCCGAGGAAGCCCGCCATGTGCCACACCGCCTGCAGAGGCGTCCTGGAGATGCTGAAGGGCACCATCGACGCGGAGTGGCTGTGGACAACGGCCTGGACATCGGCGCGTGCCCGGTAGATCTCGCCGTGGATGAATCGTTCGAGATAGCTCGGTCTGTCGTCCGCGGTCGTCCCGTCCAATCCGATCACCTGAATGTCGTCGGGCGTGACGAGGCCGGGGGCCAGGTTTCTGGAGATGAGGAACCTGCTCGGGTCGTCGGGGTCACGGACGCTCACGTGGCCGAAAGCATCGAGGATGCCGTGGCGGACGAGAATGCGATTCGCATCGACGAGATCCTCTCGAACCCCTAGTCGATCACCAGTTGACATCCTTCATCGCTCCCTACTGCAGACGTACGTGTCGCTGTCAGCCCGAACACGCGGCTCACTCACCGTATACGGCGCTGTCACTCCTGCTCGACATCTCACGCGAACGCCTGCCCGAAGACCCGGACATCGCCCATCGCAGACGCGACCTGGATCAGCGTCGGCCCATCCTCGGCGAACGCGGCGGCGAACGCGCTCTCGAGCTCCTCCGGGTTGGACGCCCGCCAAGACTTCAGTCCCAGGCTTCGGGCGTACGATGCGTGGTCGATCGGGGGCCGGAAGGTCCAGCGCATCGCATCCTCTGCGCCGGGCTCTCCGAGCGAGCTGCCCATCGCTCCCGTCACGGTCGCGACGTCCCGCCAGCCCCCGTTGTCGAGGACGAGGTAGACGACCGGAACGTCGTACGCGGCAGCGGTGTGGATCGCTGTGGAGTTGAACATGAACCCGCCATCGCCGAGGACGGCGATCACTCGACGATCGGGACGAGCCATCTGGATGCCGACCGCCGCCGGCGCGCCCCAACCCTGAGCACTCGCCTTCCCCGAGAGGCCGAAATACGTCCACGGTGCGCCATAGTCGACGAGTGTGTCGATGAAGCCCTCCGCGGATCCGCACTGGTTGACGACGATCGTCTCGGAGCCGCCGAGGCGATGGATGAGGTCCGCGATGTGGGCCGCCGATACCGCGCCATCAGCCTCGCCGAGCAGGCGCGACCGCAAGGCTTCGCGGCCCGCTTCCCAGCGCTCTCTGAGCCCTCGCACCCGCCCGCCCGAGCTCACGGGTACCGCTCCGCCTTCAGCGAGGCGATCGGCGACCGCATCGAGCAGGCGCCCGGGGTGGCTGAGGATGCCGACCTGACCTGCGTACTGCCGGCGCAGAGCGAGCGGGTCCACGGTGACCTGCACCACGAGGCTGTCACCGAAATCCGGCAGGGGCATCGCCAGCCCCTCGGTGAGCTCGGCGCCGAGGAGGACGACGACGTCTGCGCCCTCCAGTGCAGGGCTCGATGCGGTCAGCTTGCCGACGTACCTCGGATTGGTGTTCGGGAAGGCGAGGTCGGCGCCCTTGATCTCCCCGAGCACGGACGCGTCCACCAGGTCGGAGAGCCTTTCCAGCGCGGCAATCGCACCGTACCGCGCGACCTCTGTCCCCACCACGATGACCGGACTGGCCGCCGTCCTGAGAATCTGGGCGAGACGCTCTACCGCATCCGGATCGAGCGCCTCATGCAGATACTCGGTCACCGGTCCCGGGGTGAACTCGATCTCCTCTTCCAGAAAGTCCATCGGAATGCCGAGGTGCACCGGACCGTAGGGAGGGGTGGAAGCGATCTGGAACGCTCGCTCGAGGAACTCCGGAAGCCGCTCCGCCCGGGGGATCTCAGCCGACCACTTCGTGTACTGCTGTGTCGCCTCTGTGATGGCCCGGGGAACGTTTTCGGCGCCCAGGCATCCCTGCAGGCGGCCTTCGCCTCGACGGGGTTTGCCCGAGGCTGACGGGAACAGCGCCTCCCAGCACCGCCGGCATGGATCGCGCCGCGCTTGCTGCGACGACGTACAGCGCGCAGCGCTGCCCCCCTACGAGAGCAGAACGGTCACGGTCTTCGTCTCGGTGTACGAGATCAGTTCGTCGAGGGACTCCTCGCGGCCGATCCCCGAAGCCTTCACCCCTCCGAACGGCAGTCCCCAGAAGTGCCGGCTGCCACTGTTGACGAGGATGTAGCCGGCCTCGATCTGCCGGGCGACGACGTGGGCGCGCGTGACGTCGCGCGTCCAGATGCTCGAGGTGAGCCCGTACTGGACGCCGTTGGCGATCCGTACGGCCTCCTCGTCGGCGTCGAAGGTGGTGACGGAGAGGACGGGGCCGAAGATCTCGTTCTGCTCGACGAACGACCCGGGGCTGACACCGGTGAGCAGCGTCGGCTCGACGAACCACCCCTCATCGAGGCCGGCGGGACGGCCGCCGCCCGTCGCCACGGTGGCACCCGCCTTCCTGCCTTCGGCGATGGCGCTGATGGACTTCTGGAACTGTGCCTCCGACACGAGCGGGCCCATGTCCACGGACGGGTCCAGCGGGTCTCCCACCCGGATCGCGGCCATGCGCTCGGCGACCCGGCCGATCACTTCGTCGGCCACCGAGGAGTGCACGAGCAGGCGGCTCGTCGAGCCGCAGCTCTGTCCGGCGACCCACGTGAAGTTCATACCCGCGACGGCACCGGCCGCAGCCGCCTCCAAATCGGCGTCGGCGAAGACGATCTGAGCGTTCTTTCCGCCCAGTTCGAGCGACACGTGCTTGACTCCGGTCTCGGCTGCATCCCGCTGGATCGATTGCCCCGTCGCGGTGGACCCGATGAAACCGATCCGGCGGACCTCGGGATGACGCACCAGCGCGCGTCCGGTCACCGCGCCGCGACCGCTGACGGTGATCAACAGATTGTCCGGGAGGATCCCGACCGCGAGCTCGGCCAGGCGCAACGAAGACAGCGGCGTCTGGTCCGGGGCCTTGAGGACCACGGCGTTGCCGGCGACGAGGGGCGCGGCGACCTTCGCCGCCGCGAAGAAGAAGGGATGGTTGAACGCACCGATACGCGCGACCACTCCGTAGGGCACCTGCATGGTGTAGTGGAGGTTCGTGCTCACCGGAATCGTCCGGCCACCGAGGTCGAGCGCCATGTCGGCGAAGATCTCCATGAGTTCCGCCGCCGCGTCCACATCGCCCCTCATCATCGAGAGGGTGAACCCGCCGTCCAGTGCGTCGAGAGTGGCGAGCTCCTCACGGTGCTCTCGGATCGTCGCAGCGAGTTGCCGGATCACGGCGGCCCGGGCTCGGGGCGGCATCGCGCCCCAGGCCGGCTGCGCAGCCTGCGCCGCCGCCACCGCGCGCCCGACCTCCTCCTCGGAGAGGTCGGGGGCGGAGGTCAGGGGACGCCCGGTCGTGGGGTTCTCGACCTCGTAGCGCGCGGCACTGGCCCACGGCTTGCCATCGAGAGTGACGGTCCATTCCCGGTCTGCGACATCGGTCGACGGGCTCATCATTGACTCCTCGTTTCCAGCAGAAGCGGTTTCTGTGTTCCAGAGGAGCATGCCCACCCTCTGGGACGGGAGGATGGTCCTCGCAGCCGCGACGCATCGCCTCCTCCTCCGAGCGCGGCCGCGAAGGCCTTCCTCGGGCCCACTTGACGTAAGGCGCGCGTGTGTGGCAGAATCAATTTCTGCACATCAGAAACTATGCCTCGGCCCGCTTCGACGTGCGACGTCGGAGCGGTGTCGAAGCATTACACTACGGATAGGCGCGACGATGAGCACTTCCAGCATGACGATCTACGACGAGATCCGTCGCGGAATGATACCGGCGTACATCTACAACGACGCGGAGATCTTCGCGCGCGAACGAAAGAACCTTTTCAGCCGCGCCTGGCTGTTCGTGGGCCACGAGTCCGAGATTCCTCAGGCCGGCGACTACGTCGTCCGGCGAATACTCGACGACTCGTTCATCATCGTCCGCGACGAGAAGGGTGAGATCCGCGCCCACTTCAACATGTGCCTGCATCGCGGCATGCAGGTCTGCCGGGCCGAGATGGGGAACGCCTCGCACTTCCGCTGCCCGTACCACGGGTGGTCCTACCGCAACGACGGACGCATCGTCGGACTCCCCTTCCACGAGGAGGCCTACGGCGGCGAGGCCGGGTTCAGCCGAAAGGGCGCACGGCTCCTGCCGGCGCCGAACCTCGGTATGTACAACGGCCTGATCTTCATCAGCATGGACCCGGATGCGCCGAGCCTCGAGGACTACATCGGCGACTTCAAGTTCTATCTCGACTACTACACCCGGCAGAGCCCCAGCGGCATCGAGCTCCGGGGCCCGCAGCGGTGGCGCGTCAAGGCGAACTGGAAGATCGGCGCCGAGAACTTCGCCGGCGACATGTACCACACGCCCCAGACGCACACCTCGGTCGTCGAGATCGGGCTGTTCCGCGAGCCGAAGGCCGAGAAGCGCAAGGACGGCAACACATACTGGGCCGGCAACGGAGGCGGCACGACCTACAAGCTCCCGCCGGGCACGCTCGAGGAGCGGCTGCGGTACGTCGGCTACCCGGACGAGATGGTCGAGCGGATGAAGGCGACCTGGTCTCAGGAGCAGCTCGATGTCATCGGCCGCGACGGGTTCATGATCTCCGCGGCCTCGCTCTTCCCGAACATGTCCTTCGTCCACAACTGGCCCAAGGTCGAGGAGGGTTCGGACGAGGACGTGCTCCCGTTCATCTCCATCCGGACGTGGCTTCCGATCAGCGAGGACGAGACCGAGGTGTACTCCTGGTTCGCGGTCGACGCTGAGGCTCCGGAGGAGTTCAAGGCACTGTCGTACAAGGCCTACCTGATGTGCTTCGGGTCGACGGGCATGTTCGAGCAGGACGACGTGGAGAACTGGGTCTCGCTCACGAACACGGCGAAGGGATCAATGGCGCGGCGCCTGCTCCTGAACAGCCGCATGGGCATCCTCAAGGATGGATCGCCGGTCGTCGAGCCGCTCGGCCCCGACCAGTTCGCCGGCCCCGGCGTCGCGCACGTGGGCTACGGCGAGTACAACCAGCGCCATCTGCTCCACCGCTGGGCGGACTACCTGGAGTCGGAGTACGAGGGCGTCGACTTCCGTGCCCTGTCGATCGGCGGCGAGCCGCCACTGGATGTCGAGCCCCGACCTGCGGGCATCACGAACAATGGTCAGAAGGTGGTCCGATGATCGAGGAGACCGGCAAGGCAGTTTCCGAAGTCTCCCGGCTTCGCAAGTCGTCAACCCTCGCCGACCGGGTGGGCTCGTCCCTGCCCTTCACGAGCGAGCTGCACGCCACGATCCATCGCTGGCTCGTCGAAGAGGCCTACACTCTCGACCAGCAGCGGTATGAGAGCTGGCTGGACATGCTGACGGAAGACATCCACTACGTCATGCCCGTCCGCGTGACCACCGCACTCGGCACGCCCTTCAGCACGTCCCCCGGGATGGCGCACTGGGACGAGAACAAGTACTCGCTCAGCCGGCGCGTCGCACGGTTCCTTACCGAGCATGCCTGGACCGAGGACCCTCCGTCCCGGCTGCGTCACTTCGTGACCAACGTGCGGGTGTTCGAGACCGACGTGCCCGGCGAGGTGCTCGCCGACTCCGCGATGCTGCTGTTCCGCAGCCGAGGAGACGTGAACGAGCCGTCGATCATCTCCGCCCACCGGGAGGATGTGTTCCGTGACGTCGGAGGCGAGTACAAGCTCGCGCGCCGCGTCATCCTCGTCGACGAGTCGGTGCTGCGCACCCAGAACCTGGCGATCTTCCTGTGACCCTGGAGTGGGAAGGCGCCGACGTCGATCGGGCCGCCGCGATCGCCGCCGCCGAGGAGCGCGCACGTTTGGTCGCGCGCACCGTCGGCGAGCCGCTCACGATCGCCAACGAGTTCTCTGAGATCACGGTGAGCCGGGTCGAGACCCGCAACGGGACGCGTCTGCTCATCGACTCTCCGAAATCCGGACAATGGATCGCACTCGACCCGCTCGAGCTGGAGGCGCTCACCTGGCAGACCGTCCAGACGTTCTCAGCGATGATCGGGTCGCCGTACGCGCCCGTGTTCCCCGACCCCGACCCATCATCAACGAGGAATGACCATGGCCACGGTGAAGGCTGACCTCTCCCTCTGCCAGGGCTACGCGAACTGCGTCGTGGCCGCGGGAGACTACTTCGACATCGACGACGACGGCAAGGTCGTGCTCTTGCAGCTCGAGGTGCCGGACGCGGAGCGCACTCGCGTCGAGGAAGCCGCCCGAAGCTGCCCGGTCTCGGCGCTGTCTGTCGAGGGTTGAGCCGATTCGCATGTCTCACGTCGTCGTCGTCGGTGCTTCCGTCGCCGGAGTCAAGCTCGTACAGAATCTTCGTTCGGAGGGGTTCACCGGCGCGATCACGCTGGTGGACCAGGAGAGCCATCCCCTCTACGACCGTCCCCCGCTGTCGAAGAAGTACCTCAGCGGCGCCGCATCCGACCCGGAGATCGCGCTGACGACGGCGGAAGCGCTCGAAGGCCTGCGGGTCGAGACCCGTTTCGGCGTCGCCGCGACCGAGCTGGATCCTGCCGGCAAGACGCTGACGCTCGCCGACGGCAGCGAGCTGACCTACGACATCCTCGTCATCGCGACGGGTGCCCGAGCTCGCCGAACCCCGTGGGCTTCCACTCCCGGCGTCCACGTGCTGCGTACCCGCGCCGATGCCGACGAGCTGCGCAAGGAGCTCGTTCCGGGCCGCCACCTCGCGGTGGTCGGCGCCGGATTCATCGGCGCCGAGGCGGCCGCCACAGCGCTTGCGGCCGGTGTCAAGGTCACCATCATCGAACCGATCGGTGCTCCGATGGGCCGGGCGATGAATATGGAAGTGGGCGGTATCTTCGCGGAGAAGTACCGCAGGGAGGGTGCTGAGCTACGCTTCGGCGTCTCCGTCGAGAACGTCGAGCGCACGGGTGACCGCGTCCAGGTCACGCTCACCGATGGCGCGACGCTGGATGTCGACGCTGTCCTGCTCGGTATCGGAGCGGTCGTCAACACGGAGTGGCTCGAGTCGTCGGGCCTCGCGCTGGATAACGGTGTCGTCTGCGAAGGCACGCTTGCCGCCGTCGGCGTCTCCCACGTGTATGCGATCGGCGACGTGGCACGATTCATGAACCGACGGCATCCCGACCCGATCCGGTTGGAGCACTGGACGAGCGCGACGGATCAGGCGCTGATTGTCGCGCATAACATCGCTCACCCGGATGACCTGCGCAGCTACGACCCGACGGAGTATGTGTGGAGCGACCAGTACGACTGGAAGATCCAGATCGTCGGGCATACCGGATCTGATCACTGGACGATGGTGGGCGACCCTGCGCAGGACCGCTTCGCCGTCGTGTACGGCGAGAGCCAAGGGCAGGCCGAAGGTGCCGTCATCGTGAACTGGCCGCGTGCCCTCGTCGACGCCCGCCGCTCGGTCGCCTCGCGAGCGAAGGCGGACGAGCTGATACATCGGCTGCGCGCCCTCCTCGAGCCCTCGAGCACGGCTCCGGCGAAGGCGGCCGCCCGATGAGAGCTGACGACACCACCCTCCCCCTCCTGCACGGTCACCGCATCCCGCGAATCGGGGTGGGCACGTGGCCACTCACGGGAGACGAGTGCGCAACGATGGTCGAGAAGGCGGTCGGCTACGGTTACCGCCTGTTCGATACGGCGTACAAGTACGCGAATGAGGAGGCCGTCGGTGCCGGTCTGCGTGCATCGGGCATCCCTCGTGACGAGGTCTTCATCACGAGCAAGTTCAACAAGGAGGACCACAGCGTCGAGGGAGTGCAGCGCGCGTACGACCGATCGCTGAAGACCCTTCGCGTCGACTACCTCGATCTGTTCCTGATCCATTGGCCGGTTCCGGCCCTCGACCGATACGTCGAAGCGTGGAAGGGTCTGGTGAGACTGCTCGAAGAGGGACGAGTGAAGGCGATCGGCGTCTCCAACTTCAAGTCTCACCACCTTCAGCGCGTCGTCGACGCGACCGGTGTCGTCCCCGACGTCGATCAGATCCAGCTCAGCGTCGACATCGCCCGTGTCGAACAGCGCAGCTTCCAGCGCGCTCACGGCATCCTGACCGAGGCGTGGAGCCCGCTCGGACGCGGAGGAGCCCTGCTGTCCGATCCCGCGGTGACCGCGATCGCGTCGAAGTATGACAAGTCGCCCGCACAGGTCCTACTGCGCTGGCACATCGAGGAAGGGATCGTTCCCGTCCCGCGCGCCGGCGATGAGAAGCATCTCGCGCAGAACATCGACGTCTTCGATTTCACGCTCAGCTCGGAGGATATGGCGACGCTGAGTGGGCTGGATCAAGGCGAAGAAGCCGCCCGCGACCCGGACGATCCGGCCAACGGGCACTGAGGCCCACGGCGGCGGGTCGGTCGCTCCCGCAGCCACGCTCATCAGCGGCGTGTTCGCGTGCGCAGCGCATCCATGGGCGCTACGACGACCCGGGCCGGTTCACCCCAACAGTTCGGCGAGGCGGATCGCGGCGTCCTGCAGTGACCGCGCTAGGGACTTGACCTTGCCCGGCGGTAACCGCTGCACGGGCGCGGAGGCGTTGATCGCCAGTCGCAGTCCCGACGAGACGTGGACCGGGACCGCGACGCTCGCCACGCCGTCCTCGCTTTCCTGCCGATTCACGGCATAACCGTCCAGTCGTGTCCGAACCAGTTCGGCGACGAGTTCGTCTCGGGAACGTATGGAGTTCGGTGTGACGATCTCGAGCTGCTCGTCCGGGTACAGCCGGAAGAGCTGCTCGTCGCTCAGCTCGGCAAGCAGCGCCTTGCCGGTCGAGGTGCAATGCGCCGGCAGGGTCTTGCCCAGTCTCGAAACCACGCGCACGGCCACATCGGGCTCGGCAACGGCGAGGAATCGGACATGGTTGCCCTCGAGCGTGCCCAGGTGGCAGGTCTCACCGAGGGCGGCGCTGAGGTCCTCGAGGATCGGCTGCGCCAGTCTCGGGACATCCATCCTGCGCAGCACCGAGAAGGCCACCGTCGTCAGCGCCGGGCCAGGGCCGTAAGCCTTGGTCACCGGGTTCTGCCGCACGAAGCCGCGCCATGCCAGCATCGCGAGAAGTCGGTGCGCGGTCGAGGTCGCCACCCCGAGGAGGGCACCGGCGTCCGTGAGCCGCAGCTCGTGCTCCTCACCCAGCAGCAGGATCAGCTTCAGCGCGTTGTCGACCGACTCGATCGGATACTGGGGTGGATCGCCCGGCGACCCGAGCTGTCGATTCTGCACGGCAGAAAGCTTACTTGCAACGTGGGCGCGCTCCTCCTGCACCGCGCGCTCCGATGCCGACCCGACAGGCGGGAGGATCGTCTCCGCGGTGCCACTGCAGCCCGTGCCACCCCACGCCGCCCGCGTGGCTCCCTGTGACGGCCCCGACGGCCCAGGCGCTCTACGGTCGGAGCAGGACCTTCAGGCTGCTGGACGCGTCGCGGGACTGCTCGAAGGCGGCGGCGGCATCGTCGAAGGCGAACTCGTGGGTCGCCAGCGGCGACAGATCGATCCCCTGGGCGTCGGACGCCTGACGATCGACTCGAGGACGGCCTCGTACTCGCGATGAGCGATGGCGAACGACTGCGGGTGCCACAACTGATAGATGTGTAAGCAGCGTTCCGGGTAGGAGTCCACTACCCGCCCCAACGGGATGTCTGCACGCGCGACGCAGCAGCGGAGGAACGCGTGGTGCGCCACCAGCCAGGCGCCCATGTCACCGACTGCCAGCGCCGCATCCATTAGCGTCCCGTACTCGCGCGAAGCGCCGATCTCGGAGCGCAGCATCCGTCCACCGTCCGGCGCGCGCCTAAGGACTCCAGCTGAAGCCGGACACCGTAGAGCTGGTCGACCTCTTCTACGTCCGGGTGATACACCGTCGCTCGGCGATGGTATCGGCCTCGTTTGAGCCTTTCTTCCCGCAGCAAGCGAAACGCCTCGTGCAAATGACCTCCCCGTCGATCCAGGTCTTTCAACTTTCCATCCTGCGTGAGGCGGCAGTGGCGGTGACACTCCACTGCTCGGAAGAGCACTATTTCGCGCTATTGATCCGGACCCCGATGGTCGGAAGCTGTTCAGTGCCGCGTCATCGGCGCAATACGCTGGGAGACGGGGCTTCCTCTGCCCCGGGAGGACACCATGCAACCAGATAACCTCACGGTCACGGCTCGGGTGGCGCGCACAGCCGTCCCCGGGCGGCTGGACGATCTCACCGAGTGGGCGCATGGTTTCACCGGCCGGGCCCAGTCGTTCCCCGGCTACCGGGAGTCGAAGGTCCGAGTCTCGGAACGGCACCGGCGCCAGGTTGTCGTCGAGATCACGTTCGCTTCCCCCCATGACCTCATCCGGTGGGAGGACAGTAAGGAGCGGCAGGCGCACCTGCAACAGGCCGTGCCGCTCACGATCGGGCAGGCCCGTCCACTGACTCCGGACGCCCTCACCGGTGCAATCCCGACGGCCGGTCCCGCGCGCCCGCGGTGGTGGACGGCGATTTTAGTGTGGATCGCGCTGGTACCGCCTGCCATGTTCAACGCCTACTTCATCGCTCCGCTCCTGACCGGCCTGCCGCCGTACCTCCAGATCCTATGTACGACGCCACTGACCGTCGCGTGCGTCATCTGGGTGATGTTGCCTCTATTGCACGCGCTCGAGGAGAGCATCCGCCACTGGCTCGCGTGGCGGCGCGGGCGCTGAGCGTCTGCCCCATTAGGCGCTGTCGCGGCGGGCAAAGCCCTCTCCGCTCCCTCTTGTCAATCTTGCCTACCTTGGTGAGGGGCATGTCGTCGACGGCGATCAGCCGCTCGGGGTGCTTATGCTTAGCCACCCCGGCGGACTCCATGGCGGCGCGGATCCGTTCGAGCCCGAGCGGGCCGCCCTCCTTGAGACTCACGTAGACGCATACCCGCTCGCTGAACACGGGGTCGAGCATCGCGACGGCGGCCGCTAGATCGAAGCTGTCATAGCGGTAGACGAGGTCCTCCACCTCTTCGCACGAAATCTTCTCGCTGCCTCGGTTGATCATGTCGAGATGTAGCCATCCTCGGTGAAGGACCGCGCGTTCGTCTCAGGTGCGCGGTAGCATCCGCGCGGGGTGTAGCGGATCGGTTTCCTGCTCGAGCATAGATCGACGGCTCATCAGATGCCTCCAGAGTTCTTTTCGTCGGTTATGTCGGTGTGGTGATCAGCGGCGGCGCTGGCGCTTGCCGCCCCAGAACGCGCGGACTGCCATGGTGATCGCTTCGTCTTTGGTGAGGCGATCACCACGGGCCGCGGCTTCGTCGCGTGCCTGGTTGATGTACTCGAAGACGTCCGGAGGTAGTCGGAAGGTCGCGGGGTGTTTTTCGATGCGCTGGACATTGTACGGGCCGCGCTTCTTGCCGGTGCGGGGCGACGTGTCACACCCCAATCAGGGCGGCTTCGACGTCGTCATCGGCAACCCACCCTACGTCAACCGGCGCGAGCTCAGCTACCGCATCACCGGCTTCGAGACAGACAACGTCGACGACATCTACGCCTCCTGCTGCGAGCGCTCGGCGCAGATCACGCGCCCGGATGGCCGGCTCAGCCTGATCGTTCCCATCCGCAGCCAGTTCGCCGATCGCGACGAGTCACTGCGGAAGTTCTACGAGCGGCGGTTCGATGCGATCTGGGTGAGCACCTTCCAGGAACGCCCGGCTGCCCTGTTCCAGGTGAAGGTGCGCAGCACGATCATCACCGCCGCCGGGTATGGCAGCGTCTCCGAGCTGCACACGACGCTCACCCACAGCTGGATCGAGGCGTTCCGTCCGCATCTGATGGCGACACTGCGGTATTCGCTTCGGCCCGCCGGCTCGCGGACCCCGAACTGGATGCGCGCCAGCAGCGACGCGATGTTCGAGCTGATCGACACGCTGCTTGCGAAGGGCACGATCTCCTCGACGCCGCTTGTCCGTGTGAGCGACTACTCCGTCGGTTTCAAGAAGACCGCCACGTACTTCCTGAGCACGTACACGGTGCCGCCGGTCACCTACGACAAGACCACGCACGCCACGGTGCCCCTCAACGAGGGGAAGCTGTTCGTTCAGAACCGGAAGGACCAGCTCGCGGCCAGCGCGATCGCGGCGTCGCGGCTGGCGTTCCTGTGGTGGACGTTCACGGGCGACTGCTTCAACGTCACCAAGGGCACGATGTCGCAGATCCCATTCTCCCCGCACGCTTACGGGCAGGACACGTTCGATGCTCTGGTGGAGCTCGGCGAGAGGATCGAGGAGGCGCTGCCGGCCGTGCGCTCCTGGGATCTCAACTCCGGGAAGTACGTGGGCGGGTACGCGATCCCCGAACTGCGTCATCTCACCGGTCAGGCCGACGAGATCATGCTGGAGGCGATCGGCCGCATCGATCTGCTGCCGGAGATCCAGTACGCCCACGCCCGGATGTACAAGAGCACCGGGATTTCCGCGACGACACTGCGAAAGTTGCCGTTCGAGGTCGAGGTGTGACGCGCGACATCCGCACGGGTCCTTTGCCCTCGAGCGACTGCGATCGTTCGTCCGGGTCAGGATCCTCTGAGTGATGGATATGACAGGTAGGCGCTACCGGATGAGTTGACCCATCTCCCAGTCGCCGAGAGGGATCGTCCGACAAGTTCTGTCAGCGGTCCAAGCGGGACGGTGGCGGTCAGGTTGATCATCGCCGCACAGCATAGAACGCGTTCTCGAACTCGATGGGCGGGACGACACACCGACAGCGGTGGGGTGCCTACCCTTCTCAGGCGGAGTCACGGAGCGATGTCGGCGGCGCGTGAATCCTGGTCACTTTCGGCGCTCGAAAAGTGAACGGTTGCGGGCAGTCTAGCTAGGTGTTTCGTCGGTGGTGGTGCGGATGCTGGGGAGGCTGTCGATGCCTCTGCCGCGGAGTCGGTAGCTGGCGCCTTTGAGGGTGAGGACGTCGGCGTGGTGAACGATGCGGTCGATCATCGCGGCGGCGACGGCCTGGTCGCCGAAGACGCCACCCCAGCTGGAGAACGGCAGGTTCGAGGTCAGGATCAGCGACGCGTGTTCGTAGCGTGACGAGACCAGCTGGAAGAAGAGGTTGGCGGCGTCTTGTTCGAACGGGAGGTAGCCGACTTCGTCGACGATGATCAGTCCGTAACGGCGAAGCCGGGTGAGCTCTCGTGGCAGGTTGCCTTGCCGGTGGGCGTCGGTGAGGCGGGTGACCCAGTCCGTCGCAGTCGCGAACAGCACCCGGTGCCCGTGGCGGGCAGCGACGATCCCGAGCGCGGTCGCGAGGTGCGTCTTCCCCGTCCCGGGAGGGCCGAGCAGGACCACGTTCTGCGCTTCGAGGAGGAACCCTCCTGAAGCGAGCGCGGCGATCTGCTGCCGAGTGGCCGGTTGCGCGTCCCAGTCGAAGTCCTCGAGCGTCTTCCGGCTCGGCAAGCCAGCGGCTTTGATCCGCAGCTCCGCGCCGGAGGCGTTGCGAGCGCTCACTTCGCGTTCGAGGACGGCGGCGAGGTAGTCCTCGAACGACCAACCGGCGTCGCGTGCTTGGTCCGCCATCCGGGCTGCGGCCTCCGTGATCCGGGGTGCCTTGAGTGCGCCGGCGAGATAGGTGATCTGCTTTGCGACGTCGGTCTTGCCGGCCATCAGTTGCTCCCCTCGACGAGCCCGAACGCGCGGTCGTAGTCCGCGAGATCCCGAGTCAGATCGTCGCCGACTGGAACAAGTCGCGGCTGCTGGAACTCGCGTCGTAGGACGGCCGCAGCTTCTCGATGCGCGGGGTCGGTGATCACCATTCCTCGCGCCCAGACACGGGTGTGGTCGGCGATGATCCGTCCATCGAGGCGGACGCGGACCCGGTCCAGGTCCGCGGTGACGTCGACGATCCTGCCGATCGCGCGCGGGTCGACGGAGTAGTCGTTCGTGTCGATGCGGACGTAGTAGTCGCGGCCGAGCCGGATCCGGTTCCGCCAGCCCAGATGCAATGGGATCGGCGGCAACGGCAACATCGCCGCCAGATCCGCAGGCAGCAGCGAGATCGGAGAGGCGGCCAGGGTGCGCACCCTCCGCTGGTTGGCGACTCCGAGCCAGTCGGTGAACTGCTCGTTGAAGTCCGCGGGCGAGGCGAATGACCGGCCCGGCATGAACGATGTCTCGAACCAACCGTTGCGGCGTTCCACGATCCCTTTCGATTCCGGATCCCGCGGCGGCAGCAGCACGAGCTTGGCCGCGAGGGTTCCCATGAACGCGTCGACTCCGTCCGCGTGACGGCGTCCTCGCCCGATGCCGGGCTCGTTGTCCCAGATCAGCCGACGCGGAACCCGGCCGAGCTGCTCGATCAGCTGCCAGGTCCCGAGCAGCAGATCCTCGGTCTTCCGAGTCGGGATCATCACTGCCGTCGTGAACCGGCAATGCGCCGGGGTGATCACCAGCACCGGCAAAAGCTTCGCTGTCCCGTCCTCGAGCGGGATCTTCTTCGGCGGGAACCACAAATCGCACTGCGCCGCGTCCCCCGCCGCCCACGTGATCCGATCCGCGGGATCGAGACGCTGCTGCTCGGGCCGCAACCGCTTCACGTTGTCACGGAACCACCGGATCGAGCCCGTCCACCCGACCCGCTCCGCGAGCACCGTCGCCGGCATCGTCGGCGTCTCCAGCAGCAACGCACGCACCCGCGACTCGAACGGTGTGAACGACGTCGGCGCCGCTGTCCGCTCATAGTGAGGCGGCGATTCCGAGTTCACCGCCTTGATGACCGTGGTCCTCGAGATCCCCAACCGCTCGGCAATATGCGCCTTCGGCACGCCCTCGCCGGCCAGCCTCCGGATCAACGCCCAGTCCTCCAAAGTGATCACTCTCCAATCGTTGAGTGTTCACTTTTCAAGCGCCGCTACTGTCCAGTTTTCGAGCGCCGTCGACAGAGCGAGGTGACAAGCTCCGCGGGGAGGGCAAAGACCTTCTCGAGCAACGGGAGAAGGTCCCGGACTGCCTCGAGGTGCTGCTCTTCGGTCAGATCGTCGATCGCCGGAGGCTCGTCGCCAGTCCAGCCGATCGCTTCCGCCACGATCGTCAGGGACCAGGAGTCCCACCTGAGCCGCCCCTCGGATCGCAGCTGCTCCCGGAACTGACCGAGCACGCCCACGGGCTGAAACGCATTGCGATCGCGCGCGAGCTCGTCGCGAACGTACAACATCGCCGTTTCGAAACCGAGCAGGAACGTGTGCACTCGCTCGAACGTGACGGGCTGCCCGATATACATTCCGGATCGCTTCACGAATGCCTCGGCGATCGAGTAGACCGGCAACTCGGCCGGCCCGTTAGTTTCACTCATCTCGACTTCCCTGCCAGCAGCTCAGGAGACGGTCATTACCCGCGGCGCCGTTTGCGGCCCCAGTAGGCGCGAAGCGCAACGGTGACGATCTCGTCCTTGGTGAGGCGGTCGCCGCGGCTGGCTGCATCCTGCTTGGCCCAGTCCATCAGTTCAAGCGCGTCGTCGGGGAGACGGATCGAGACGGGCTTCTTCTGGACGTAGACGACGTTGTAGGGCCCCCGCTTCTTCTTCGCCGGCGGTGGCGTCTCCGCCTCGGCCGACTCAGGAGGCGTCGCGCTCGCCGCTGCCGGCTTCTGGCTTGCGCGAGGTGCGCGTGCGGGTGCTTCGGACGTCGCTGCCTGGTCGACGTCGCTGGTGACTTCCTCAGCGGGGGGCGCGGCCTTGCGTGCGCGGGGCTTCGCTGCAGCTGTGGGCTTCTTCGGGGCGGCCATGGTCACTGACCACCTCCTCGGTTTCCACGGCGGCGAGCGCGGCGCTCCTCGATGCGCCGCTTCTCTTCCATGCTGATGAGCTCCGCCGGCGACAGCGAGCGGGGGCGGCGAGTGCGGCCGCGCTCGGCCTGCCTCTGGTACTCGGTCGTCTTGGCCGTGCTGACGACGTTGAGGGTGACGCCGGTGATGGTGTCGCGGCTGGTGTCGAGGTTCACGTATCGGTTCTTCGACTCTTCGCGGAACCAGCCGAGGGCGTCGCCGCCGTTCTCGTGGATGCGCTTGAGCATCGTCGAGGCGTTGTACGAGTTGACCTCCATCACGCGGCCGTTGGAGAAGGTCAGGTGGGCGGTGATCTGCTTCTGCTTGTCGTGGGACTGGCCCTTGGCGGCGTTGCGGACCTGCTTGATCAGTTCGGCGTTCGCCTGCTCGCGGCCCTTCGCGGTGCGGCCCTTGGGGATGCGCATCTCGATGTGCCGGTCGCCCCCGGTGGCGTATGCCACGTCGACGCGCAGCCGACCACCCTGGCGACCCTCAACGTAGGTGCCGCTGAGGTCTTCGGGGATGACGGGCTTGGCGCCGGCCTTGCCTCGCACGGGGGCGATCGAGCCGTCCTTGCGCCGGCGCCGCGGCGGGACGTGGGTGAGGCGTCCGGTGTCAGCGAGCTCCTGGAGCGCCTGGCGGTAGAGGGCGCCGCTGGTTTCGCCGTTGAGGATCTTGCGGACCATTCGAGGCGAGCGGTGCAGCTCCTCGGCGATCTCGGCCGTGCTGATGCCCTTGCGCCGCAGATCGCGGATGAGGTCTTGGGCGGTGCGCTGCTGGTCAGCCATCAGCCCTTCTCCTCTGCCTGCTCGAGCGCCTTGGCGATGCCGGCCCGCTCGGCACGTGCTTTCAGCGCGTCACGCTGCCGCAGCGTCTCCGGCGTGATGAAGGATCCGTTGAGGTAGCCCTGCAGGCGCAGGCGCCCGGTCTTGCCGTCGTCGCCGCCGCCGATGAACCGGTCCGGCAGGGACCACGCCGGCAGCTTGGTCGTGTAGATCGCATCACCCTGGATGCCGATGAGCGTCGAGGGGTCGACCGTGAGAGCACCGGAGGTGTAGCCGCCGAGGGAGCTGGGGCCGTGGAGGACGCGAGCGCGTGCGCGACCCCAGACCTGGGCGGCGAGCTCCGGGTGGTAGAAGCTTCGGGTGCGGTCGTTCGGGCGCGACGGGATGCGATAGATCCAGAGGTTGCCCTGTCGCAGCATCTTGGCCCTGTACTCGGGCGGGACGTCATCGGGCGACGCGGCGACGCGGGTCTCGTCGCGGCCCGCGGCGGCGAATGCACCGATCGAGTGCAGCATGATGTTCCGCAGCGCGGCGAGCACAGCGCGGCGCAGGTCCGGGTGCATCTCGTCCTGCAGCTGGACTCGCTCGCGGGCGCGCGTCATGCGCTCGGTGAAGGTGTCTAGAGGCTTGGCCTTGCGGAACACCACGGCCTCGTGAGGGCGGATCTCCCACCCGTGCTTGAGGGCGACGTGGATCTCGCTGCCGTCGGCCCAGGTGTCGTGCACCGCTCCGGGCCGGTTCGGATAGAACCAGCCTTCGCGAACGTCCAGGTGCTTCACACCGAGCAGGCCAACGTGGTTCCAGCCCTGAGGGACGCGGAACCGCACGTGGAAGCGGGCGCGCGCGTAGGGGTCTTGCTCGAGCAGCTCGTACGCGGCGGCCTGGTTCAGCCGGATCGCGGGGCCGATACCGAGCTCGCGCCCGACGCCGGCGAACATGAACCGGCCGTCGACGTAGGCGAACTCGCTGATCTTCTTCGTCTTGGCCGGGTCGATCAGCGGGACGCAGTCCTCGTGCTTGGCGAACGACTCCCCCGCGACCAGGTGGTCGTAGTGGTGCAGGCCCGAGGTGAAGTGGATCTCCTGGGCGATGTCGTCTTCGACCGGCACGGGGTTGATGTTCTTCGGCAGCGACAGCGCCCACAGGTTCGTTCCGGTGGCGGCAGGGCTGTTGAACAGGCGCGCGTTCTCGTCGGCGTGGCGAATGATCGACGCGGTGACGTTCCAGGCCAGACGAGCCTGGGCAGGGGTCAGCGGCCCGTCGCCGAACCACTCCTCCGCGGTGCGGACTTCGATCTTGAAGCCGGTGACCGCGTGCTCGAACCGACCGGTGGGCGGGCCGTTGTTGACCCAGTGGGCTCCGGGCTTCCAGTTCGGGGTCTGGACGTACAGCCAGTGCCGCACGCCAGGCGCAGGCTCGGGGCGCTTCCCGGTCAGCATGATGCGGTTAGCGCCGTACGAGGCAGCCGTGTCGAGCAGGTCCGTCAGGTTGGGGTTCTTGCGGCGCTCGCCGATGACGGGGCGAACGGGCGTGCCGGCGTCGGTGACGCCTTGCCCGGTGGTCTGGTCGACCCAGATCGTGGGCACGTCCTTCGGCGTCCACGGCTTGGGTCGGTAGTTCAGCTCGTCCATCTCACCCCCTCATTCGTCAGGTTATATTAGTCAAGAGTGCTTGAAAATTGCAATCAGATTTCGCAGTCGACGGGCGCTCCATGAAGGTCTGGCGGGGTCGCTAGGACGCGAGGCGGCCGCCGTAAGAGCGCCCGCGTCCGTGGTAGGACTTCTGCGCCTTCCGCAGCCCTTCCTCGGTCATCCCCAGCAGGAGGGCGATCTCTCGCTGGGTCAGCTCGGCCGCGCGCGCCTCGTCGACGACTTTGCCGCGGCGTTCGCGCAGCTCGTCCGCTTGCGCGAGCTGCTGGCCGATGCGACGGAGCTCCTCACGGATGGCGTCCGCGTCCTTGTTAGCCATGCGCCCCAGCATCCCCAACCAAGTTGGGTCTGGTTGCCGCGGCGCGCCGTAACCGCGAAAGTGGTTATATTCATCCAGCTGAGAGGAGCGCTGATGACCGGACGGCACCTCACCACGGCGGACGTCGCCGAGAAGCTCGGCGTGTCCGTCGTCGCGGTCTACAAGATGCGCTCCATCAGCAACAAGCTGCGCAGAGCCGGCCAGGAGGGTCCTCTGCTCCCCGAGCCGGTTGCCATAGAAGGCAACTCCCCGCTCTACGACGAGGCCGCGATCGACGCATTCGCGCAGGAGCGCGCGCGCAGGGCGCCCTCGCAGCGCGGCCGCCGGCCGCGACTGATGCCGGGACTGGCGCGCGATGCGGCTTTCGCGGAGCGGTTGCGGGCGGCGATCGCGGACGGGGCGGGGGCGCCCGAGGTTCCCACGCAGGCGGCTCTGATCGACCTGCTCGGCTTGAACGTCGTCACGTTCGGTGAGCGGATGCGAGGGCGCACCCGCTGGACCGACGCCGAGCTCGAGGTGATCAGGCGCACCCTCGGTGTCGACACGACGGATGCGAACGAGGTCGTAGACCGCGCTCGCGCGGCCAAGCGTCAGGCGCGCGCGGCGAGATCCCACGCGGGTTCGTAGCGGCTTCACGACATGCTCCCGCTCTCGTCGCTGGCTTGCTGGGCAGCGCAGGTTGAGAGCGTGTCCACGAGCGCACCGCGGTCGGCTTCGTCGACCGCGAGGTGCCAGGTGTCGACGATCTCCGTGTAGCGGGCGACGTAGGTGCACACGTAGTCGGCGTTCGATGGCAGCCACAGGGCTGGCCCGTGGTCGTTCTTGGCCGCATTCGTGTTGCCATCGACGGCGACGATGTTGTCGAACGAGTTGGCGAACTGAATGCGCTGCTGCTCGGTCCACGCCCACGCGCCCCCGGCGTGCGCCGCCGAAAGGCTGACGATGTGGTCGATCTGGACGCCGGAGCTTCCCGGGGCTCCAGGGGCGGCGATCCGGTCGTGCTCGAACTCAATGCGTGTGCCCGTGTACGGATCGGGGTCGAGCACGCCGGAGAGCACCGTGCAACCGTCACGGACGACGTCCTGCAGCTGGACGGCGAGGAGATCGTCTCGCTGATCGCAGCCGTTTCCCTCGATGTCGATCCAGCGCTCGCCGAACGTGGCGCGGCGATACTCGGGAATCTCCTCGGTGGGATCGATCAGCGGCAGCTCCTGCGCGACTGCGGCGAGCGCGGTGTAGTCGTAGGTCGGGTCCGGGGCGGGTGCCTGCGGGCGCGTCCATGTGTCGATCCAGGAGGTGATGCCCAGCTGGTGGGCGCCGAAGCCGAGCGCGAGAGCTGCGACCGCGGCGAGGGCTGTGCTGGCGCGGCGGGTGCGTCGGTTCATCTGCGCTCCTTTGCCTGTGCGGTGTCGGCTTGGTCGAGCAGCAGTATGGTTCGGGCGATCTGGGTGCGTGCCTCGTCGATGACCTCGAGGGTTTCGTCGTCGGCGTCGAGCTCTGAGAGTGCGTGGCTCTGGCGGCGGAGCTGGTCGCCGAGGTGGAACATGCCGGCACTGAGGAGGACCTCGGCGAGCGCGGCCGCGCGGGCGCCTTGGTGGTCGGCGCTGACGGCGAGGTCGTCGATGATCTCGATGAGGGTTGCGCGGGATCCCATCGTTGGGTCTTCTCCTGGAGTGAGCTCGCGGAGCGCTTCACGGTTGAGCAGCGTCTGGAAGAGCCTGTGCCTCCGTTGGGTGAGGGGGCGGCCGTCGCGGCGGGTGCAGTTGAGCGCGAACTCGCGGAAGCTCCATCGGACGGTGACGGGTGTGCCGGTCTGGATGGTCATGGCTTCCTGGAGGCGCACGGCGATGTCGGTCATCAGTGCTCCTCGGTTCGGCCCAGGTGGGGGATCTGCTTGAGGTGGGCGCCGCGGCCGTTGCCGAGCTGGGGGGAGATCGCGCAGCTGGGCAGGTGCAGTCTCGCGTTCGGCCCGTGGCCTGCTGCCGCGTGGGGTGTGGGCTGCCGCGTTGGCCGGGTGTGCCGGGCGCCTCGCTGAGTCAGCGGGAGGGGGTTGAAGCGCAGCGACAGGGCCCAGCGATGGCCGCCGAGCGCGCGGACGACCCGCAGCCACTCTCCCTCTTTGGTGGAGTCGATGGTGAAGGTGTTCGGCTGGTCAGACATCTGCGGCTTCTTTCGGTGCGAAGGGGCTGTTCTTGGCGTCGCGGAGCATCTGCCGGGTGATCGGCTCGGTCTCCTCGAGCGAGGCGAGCGAGAAGTAGTGGCGGCGGGCGCGGGCCGCTTCGGTGCAGGTGAGCAGCTGGCGGTTGCCGTGGTTCGGGCATCCTCCCTTGCTGCGGCATCCGGCCAGGTAGCCGGCGGTGGTGCCGTGCAGGGCGGCTTCGAGGATGTCGAGCGTCTTGCTCATCAGGCGGCCTGCCGGAGTCCGAGGTCGTCACGGTCGCGGTCGATGGTGCGGACGTCGACGCCGAGCAGGTCGCTGAGCTGGGTGAGGCTGAGTCCGCGTTCGGTCCCGCGTCGGGTGGCTTCGAGGCGCTCGTCTCGGGTGAGGCGGACGTTCTGGCCGGCGAGAGCGAGCTCGATCGCGATCTCGTCGAGCAGGGGTTCCTGCCCGGCTGTGGGCGGTGCCGGGTCGGTGTCGATGTCGTCCCAGGCCAGCGGCGGCAGCCAGCCGTGCCGGCGTGCGACCGTGAGTGCGTAGGAGCGGCCGACCCGCTGCGCTCGGGTGTGGGTGGGGGGCTGCTGGTCCCAGAGCTCGTCGTAGAGCGCGGCGATGTCGTCGTGGACACGGATGTCCACGTAGGCGCCTTCGAGTGCCTTGTTGACCTTCCAGCGCGGGTAGCCGAGTCGGCGTGCGATCTCGTGGTGGTTCCATCCGATCGCGGCCAGAGCCTGGAGGCGCCGGCGGGTGCCGCGGCCGTTGACTCGGCCCTGCGCGGCGAGAGTGCTGCTGTCGGGGGTGACTGCGAGGAGTTTGCGGGCGGTGGCGCCGGTGACGAACCGTGCCGTCTCGCTGTTGAGCAGGCGACGGACCGTGGCGCCGCCGACGCCGGCGCTGATGGCGATCCGTTCGGGGATCATCCCGGTGTCGACCAGTGCCTGCAGGTGCTGCCGGATCGGCTCGATGGGTTGGTGCGCGTCCTGGTATCGCCCGTAGGCCAGGAGACGGTAGCGGTCGCGGCGGCGGCGCGCGTTGCCGTCCATGCAGGCGCGGCACCCGCAGAGGTGGACGACGTAGCAGGTGGAGGTCAGCCCGTGCTTGTGGTCCGGCGGGCAGGTGTGGGTCCGCATCTTCTCCTCCTCACAGATGGTTATATTCCCGAATATAACCCGTTCCCGAGGGTTTGGAACCCCCTCACTGCTAAGGGGTGGCCCCAGAGGCTCGAAGTCGACAATCTGAACGAGCTACAACGTTTGTTGCGGTTTCTCGCTACACTGTGCGCATGGCAGGATCAACTTTCGCTCGTCTGGGCGAGCTCGCGTCACAGCGTTGGGGCCTGGTGACCACCGCCCAGGCGCTCGAGGCTGGCGTGGCGCGCCCGACCCTGACGCGCCTCGCCAACAGCGGCGCGCTCATCCGCGTCGCGCGCGGCGTCTACCGCCTCGCCGGCGCGCCAGAGCACGAGCAGGAGGCGATCCTCGCGACCTGGCTCGCCCTCGGCGGCGCCGACCGTCCCCGCACAGACACCGGCGTCCCGCCCGTCGTCGCCGCAGGCCAGACGGCCGCGCAGCTGCATGGCATCGGCGACTGGTTCCCCGGGCCACTCGAGTTCGTCGTTCCCACCCGCCGCGGTACCCGCCTGGACGGGGTGCGGCTCCGCACCCGCGAGCTCGCGCCCACCGAGGTGGTCTCCGTCGACGGGATGCCGACCATGAGCGTCGAGCGCACGATCGCCGACCTGATCGAGCAGTGGGTCGACCGCTCCCTCGTCGCCGATGCGCTCGCCGACGCCGCGGACGCGGGAAAGCTGCTCTCCCCCGCCCGCCTGACCGAGTATCTGGAGCCGCTGGCCAAGCCCAACAAGTACCCCTCGGGTGCCGCGCTCGCGGCTGATCTGCTCGCTCTTGCGGGCGTCGACGCGGTGGTGCCGGCCGATGCCTGAGCCCGACGGCTACAAAGACTGGACGGGGCTTGCGCAGGCGATCAAGGCGGCCGCGACGAAGGCAGCCGGTGACGGCGCGAGCGCGCTGGATGTGAATGCGCAGATCGTGCAGGCACAGCACGATCGTTTCCTCAGCCGGGTCTTTGCGGAGGGGGAAGAGTCCGAGTGGCTGCTCAAGGGCGGCACGGCGATGCTCGCCCGGGTGCCGAAGTCACGGTCGACGAAAGACCTGGATCTGGCCTCGACCGGCGCCGCCGATCTGGATGCCGCGCAGCAGGCGCTCGAGCAGGCAGCCGCGCGTGATCTCGGCGACCATGTGCGGTTCCAGCTCACCCGTGCCCGTGCGACCGGGCGAGGAGAGAACCAGCCGGGTGTCGCGACCCGGCGCCTGGTGTTCACATGTCTGGACGCGAACACCGGCCGGAGGATCTCCGACATCCCCATCGACGTGGTCGTCGGCCCTCCCCCGGTCGGCCGCGTCGAGACGATCGAGCCGTCGACGCGGCTGCAGCTGGGGCGGCCGGTCCCGTCGCACCCCTACCGGCTGTTCCCGATCTCCGATCAGGTCGCGGAGAAGGTCACTGCGACGATGAGCACCTACAACGGCCGCCCCAGCAGCCGCGCGAAAGACCTGGTGGACATCGTCACCATTGCACGCACGCAGCGCGTCGACCTGCGCGAGCTGCAGATGGCCATCGACGCGAAGCGTGCACTGTCAAAGCTCGACTCGTTCACTACGTTCACGGTCCCGGACGGTTGGGACGGTCCCTACCGGGTGCTCGCGGCCGGCACGCCCTCAGCCGGCGGGATCACCGATCTGGGTGAGGCCGTGGCTCTCGCGCGTCAGCTGATCGATCCCGCGCTCGCCGACGCGCCCGTGCAACCGGGGACGGTCTGGGTCCCTGGCTCAGGCTGGACACAGAACCCTCCGCCGCCGGAGCCGGGCGGCAGCGGATCCCCTTCGGGGGAGGTCCACGTGCGCGCGCACGTGCGCTCCGGTTATCCCGTCACGGAGCACTGGCGCGCAGCGCGCGGCTCAGCCCAGGAGTGACCGCGTCAGTGCGCCGCGTCGTACGCCTCGAGGATGGACGCGGGAACCCTGCCGCGATCGCTGACCTGGTGTCCGTTCTGACTGGCCCATTCACGCACCGTGTTGAGATCGGCCCGTCCGCCCCGCGACGTCCTCGCCGGACGCCGGGTGGCTGCGCCGATGCGGCGCGCGCTCTTGGCCCAGGCCTCGAACTCGAGATCGATCTCGAGTTGCTTTCCGTCGATCGCGAAGGTCGCGGGATCGAGCCGCTCGCCAGGTCGCGCACACCACCGCGAAGGGCGGCGTCATCGCGATGACGAAGTCGCTCGCTGCGGAGGGCGCCCGCTACGGCGTCCGCGCGAACTCGATCTCGCCTGGCTTCGTCAGCACCCCGGCGACGGACAAGGCGGTGGATGCGGAGGGCAAGGCCTGGCAGGTCGGCAACGCGCTCATTCAACGCCCCGGCACGGGCGAGGACATCGCGTACATGCCGCTCTACCTGGCCTCCGACGAGTCCTCTTGGGTGACCGGACAGAACTACAGCGTCGACGGCGGCGCGACCGCCGGGTGGCGGAACGACAGCGAGACGGACCGACTGGCCGCGAAGAACGGCTGACACGCGGGTCGCGGCGCGACCGGTGACGGACGTGAGGCACGGTGTCAGCTGACACCGTGCCTCCCGTCCGTCGTGGCCACCTCGTCTAAATCGCGAGGTACCCGCCGTCGACGGCGAACTGCGCGCCGGTCGCGAAGGCGGCCGCGTCGGAACCGAGCCACGCGACCATCTCGGCGATGTCGTGCGGCGTGCCGAGTCGGCCGATCGGGTGCTTCGTCAGCAGCGCGTCCTTGAAGCCGGGGTAGGTCTCCTCCAGCGCGTCTATCATTGGCGTCTGGATCACCCCGGGCAGCACTGCGTTCACGCGGATGCCTTTGTCGGAGTACTCCACCGCGGCGGCTCGGGTGAGGCCGATGACGCCGTGCTTCGACGTGACGTAGGCGGACTGGTGGGCGATGGCGACCTGCCCGAGGGACGAGGCGGTGTTGATGATGGATCCGCCGCCCTGCGCCAGCATCTGCGGGATCTCGGCCTGCACGCCGGTTCAATATTCCGCACAGAGGAAGTTGGCCCCACGGCGTTACTGCAGTCAATCGTTCTGTTGCGCAAGCCCCCGCAGGTAAGCACGTGCGTCGTCGAGGCTGACGACATCGCCGTACTTCGCGTCGATGTCAAAGAGGCTGGCCAGGTGCGGAAGGGCTGCCCGGTCGCCGACTGCCTCTTCGACGACGATGGTGTGGAAGCCGTAGGAGCAGGCGTCAACCGCCGAGGCGCGCACGCACCCACTGGTGGTGCAGCCGACGATGATGATGGTGTCGACACCCCGTGAGATCAAGCGTGCGGCGAGATCAGTTCCGAAGAAGCAGGATGCGTACTTCTTCACCAGGGTCATCTCGTGGGGCAGCTGGCCCAGCCTGCTGTCGACCTCCACCCATTCGCTGCCCTCCACCAACAGGTGGTTGGACGGGATCTTCTTGATCCAGAGCCCCGCCTCCTGCAATTCGGTGTCGTACGCGACCGTCGAGAAGAAGATGGGGATCTCGAGTTCACGGGCGGGGACGAGTAAGGCATTGGTGGCGGCCAGCTGTGACTCCAGTTCGCCTGACAGGGGCGAACGGCTGTCCGTGAATCCGGTGATCAAGTCGACGATCAGCAGCGCCGGCTTCTCGCCGTAGCCGATCCGGCCGCCCAATCCCTTGGCCTTGAACTCGTCGCGCAGCCGTGCGTACTCATCGATCAGCTCCGTATTCGTCACGAATCGGCTCTCCTGTTCCCCGTCGACTGATAGTGCGCCGCGATGGCATCGCTCGTCGTCACCCAGACACCATCGTGAGACGTGATGTGCTCGAGGGCCCGATCAAGGTAGCGGTGGCGGAACGGCTGGCCGACGATGAACGGGTGCAACGGCAGCGACATGACGCGACCCGAGTGCTCGGAGTCTGAATAGAGCTGATCGAACTGGTCGATCACCGCTTCCAGGAACTGCGGGCCGGTATAGCTCTTACTCACGAACATCGTCACATCGTTGAGTTCTATCGTGTAGGGAACGCTGAACATCCCGTCGACGTTCAGCGGATACGGCTGATCGTCGTTCGTCCAGTCCAGGACGTAGTCATACCCCAGCTCCCGAAGGATCCGGCTGCAGCATCGCGGTACCGCCGAAGATGCTCGTGGAGGGCTTGTCGATCTGATAGTGCTCGATGTTCAGCCCGACATAGAACGCCACTCGGGCCCCATTCGGCCACGAAATCGTCGGTCGCTCCGTGATCGGGCTGTAATCGAAGCGGAAAGTGTCAAGGCGGGTGAGACAGATTCCGTCAGGCGGTCTGTATGAGGGCCTCCTGTGAGGGCTGGTTGATCCAGGCGGCCTCGGGCAGCTTGGGCGCCTGGGGTCGGCGGTGGCCGAAGCGCTCGGGACGGGCGGCGTAGGCCGCGTCCAGGGTGGCCTGGCGCTGGGCGCGGACCTGCCCGGCGGTGCCGAAGTGGACGCTGGCGGGGGTGTGCAGCCCGATCCCGCAGTGGCGGTGCTCGTGGTTGTAGTAGGCGAAGAACTGCTCGGCGAACGCGCCGGCGTCGGCCAGGGACCCGAAGCGCTCGGGGAAGACCGGGGCGTACTTCAGCGTCTTGAACGCCGCCTCGCTGTAAGGGTTGTCGTTCGACACGTGCGGGCGGGAGTGCGACCTGGCCACCCCGAGGTCGACGAGCAGCTGAGCGACCGGTTTGGAGGTCATCGAGGTCCCGCGGTCGGCGTGGATCGCCTCCGGCACGCCATGGATGCCCATGGCGTGCTCGAGCAGGTTCTTGGCGATCTCGGCGTCCTCGCGGGCCGCGATGGTCCAGCCCACGACGAACCTGGAGAAGATGTCGAGCACGACGTACAGGTCGTAGTACACGCCCCGCTCCGGCCCCTTGAGCTTTGTGATGTCCCAACTCCACACCTGCCCCGGCGCCGTCGCGACGAGCTCGGGCCGGGTCCGGGGCGGGTGGCTCGCCTGCCGGCGCCGTTCCCCGGCCATGTCGTGCTCGCGCAGGATCCGGTGCATCGTGGACATCGAGCACAGGTAGGTGCCCTCGTCCAGCAGCGTGGCCCAGACCTGGGCGACCGACTTGTCCGCGAACCGCTGGCTGGTCAACACGGCCAGCACGTGGGCCCGCTCGGCGGCGGACAGCTTGTTCGCCGGTGCCGGCCGCGGTGTCCGTGGACGTGGCGGTGGCGGGTTCTTGGCCCGGTAGTGACTGGCGCGGGAGCGACCCAGCAGCGCGCACGCAGCCGCGGTGCCGACGTGCTCGGCCAGCCCGTCGACGGCCGGGTTGATCACCGCGGCGACCGCGGCGGCTTGTCCGCGCTCTCGGAGAGCGTCTCCAAGAGCGCGTGTGCTTTTCCCATCAGGTCCAGCGCCGCCCTGGTCTTGGCCAGCTCGGCCTCGGCCTTCTCCGCCCGGGCCCGTAGCGCCTGCAGCTCCCGCTCGCGCCGGTCCCGCGGCTTGCTGCCCAGCCCGGACAGCGAGCCGGCGGCCGCGGCCTTGCGCCACTCGATGATGTGGGAGGTGTACAGGCCCTCCCGGCGCAGGATCTCCCCACGCCCAGAGCGGTCCGCGGCGTCGTACTCGGCCAGGATCGCCGCTTTGAACTCGGCGGTGAACGTCCGCCTCTTGGGCCGGTCAGCACGAGGAGCCATAGCCCCATCATCGGTGCCGACGTCAGCAACCGTCATCGTCATCTCAGTATTGGTCCGTTCTCGCCCCGTGCAGTGCGAAGGTCAGCAGTGCTGGTGTCTCACCCCATCCTGACGCACAGGGAATCCCAATCGCGCGAAGTCTCGCCTTCGAAATGACAGAAGCGCTCCTGTGCTCGCGCGTCGGTTACTTCGCACCTTCTAGGTGTGACGTTATCAATTAGGGTGATGACGACCGGTGACGGGTACCGGTACCTGCTGAACTCTGTCGTGTCCGGTGACGGCGACCGCGACGCCTCGTCTGTGTTGACGCGGTATTACGCGGAGGCCGGGACTCCTGGCTCGATGTAGCGCCGAGGGGGTCGCTACTGGTCGGTTCCGACGTTGTGTTCAACCCAGTCGCGCAGATGCTTCAACGGGGCGGCTGCGCTGTGTCCGAGGTCAGTAAGTTCGTACTCCACGCGAGCGGGAACCTCGGGGTAGACGGTGCGAGTGAGCAGGCCGTGGTCTTCCGGAAAGTGTCAAGGCGGGTGAGACAGATTCCGTCAGGCGGTCTGTATGAGGGCCTCCTGTGAGGGCTGGTTGATCCAGGCGGCCTCGGGCAGCTTGGGCGCCTGGGGTCGGCGGTGGCCGAAGCGCTCGGGACGGGCGGCGTAGGCCGCGTCCAGGGTGGCCTGGCGCTGGGCGCGGACCTGCCCGGCGGTGCCGAAGTGGACGCTGGCGGGGGTGTGCAGCCCGATCCCGCAGTGGCGGTGCTCGTGGTTGTAGTAGGCGAAGAACTGCTCGGCGAACGCGCCGGCGTCGGCCAGGGACCCGAAGCGCTCGGGGAAGACCGGGGCGTACTTCAGCGTCTTGAACGCCGCCTCGCTGTAAGGGTTGTCGTTCGACACGTGCGGGCGGGAGTGCGACCTGGCCACCCCGAGGTCGACGAGCAGCTGAGCGACCGGTTTGGAGGTCATCGAGGTCCCGCGGTCGGCGTGGATCGCCTCCGGCACGCCATGGATGCCCATGGCGTGCTCGAGCAGGTTCTTGGCGATCTCGGCGTCCTCGCGGGCCGCGATGGTCCAGCCCACGACGAACCTGGAGAAGATGTCGAGCACGACGTACAGGTCGTAGTACACGCCCCGCTCCGGCCCCTTGAGCTTTGTGATGTCCCAACTCCACACCTGCCCCGGCGCCGTCGCGACGAGCTCGGGCCGGGTCCGGGGCGGGTGGCTCGCCTGCCGGCGCCGTTCCCCGGCCATGTCGTGCTCGCGCAGGATCCGGTGCATCGTGGACATCGAGCACAGGTAGGTGCCCTCGTCCAGCAGCGTGGCCCAGACCTGGGCGACCGACTTGTCCGCGAACCGCTGGCTGGTCAACACGGCCAGCACGTGGGCCCGCTCGGCGGCGGACAGCTTGTTCGCCGGTGCCGGCCGCGGTGTCCGTGGACGTGGCGGTGGCGGGTTCTTGGCCCGGTAGTGACTGGCGCGGGAGCGACCCAGCAGCGCGCACGCAGCCGCGGTGCCGACGTGCTCGGCCAGCCCGTCGACGGCCGGGTTGATCACCGCGGCGACCGCGGCGGCTTGTCCGCGCTCTCGGAGAGCGTCTCCAAGAGCGCGTGTGCTTTTCCCATCAGGTCCAGCGCCGCCCTGGTCTTGGCCAGCTCGGCCTCGGCCTTCTCCGCCCGGGCCCGTAGCGCCTGCAGCTCCCGCTCGCGCCGGTCCCGCGGCTTGCTGCCCAGCCCGGACAGCGAGCCGGCGGCCGCGGCCTTGCGCCACTCGATGATGTGGGAGGTGTACAGGCCCTCCCGGCGCAGGATCTCCCCACGCCCAGAGCGGTCCGCGGCGTCGTACTCGGCCAGGATCGCCGCTTTGAACTCGGCGGTGAACGTCCGCCTCTTGGGCCGGTCAGCACGAGGAGCCATAGCCCCATCATCGGTGCCGACGTCAGCAACCGTCATCGTCATCTCAGTATTGGTCCGTTCTCGCCCCGTGCAGTGCGAAGGTCAGCAGTGCTGGTGTCTCACCCCATCCTGACGCACAGGGGGCGGCTGGACGATCTCACCGAGTGGGCGCATGGTTTCACCGGCCGGGCCCAGTCGTTCCCCGGCTACCGGGCCTGGAGTCCCGCGGGGTGGTGGTCTTTCGGGCCCGCGGCGTCGTGACCGCGACGGGGTGAGCCATCGTGCGATGGTCAGTGAGAACGACCAAGAACTCACACAGAAAGACGACACCGCACGATGGCTCTTGACCAGTCTGCCCTCCTCGAGCTGCTCGGGGAACTGAAGCTCACCGGCACCACCGACCGCATCCGAGCCGCGACCGAGCGGCTCTACCAGGAGCTGATCGACGCGGAGACAGCCGCATTCATCGGCGCCGCCCCCTACGAGCGCACGAGCGAGCGCACGACTACCCGCAACGGTTCCCGGCCGCGGGTGCTGTCGACCACGGCTGGGGATCTGGAGTTGCGGATCCCGAAGTTGCGGCAGGGGTCGTTCTTCCCGTCGCTGCTGGAGCGGCGCCGCCGGGTCGACCAAGCCTTGTTCGCGGTCGTGATGGAGGCCTACCTCCACGGCGTCTCAACCCGGAAGGTCGATGACCTCGTCAAAGCGCTCGGCGCTGACACTGGCATCTCGAAGTCCGAGGTGTCCCGCATCTGCCAAGGGCTCGACGCCGAGGTCGCATCGTTCCGCGACCGCTCGCTGTCTGACATCGCCTACCCCTACGTGTTCCTCGACGCGACCTACTGCAAGGTCCGCATCGACCACCGTGTCGTGTCCCAGGCGGTCGTCGTCGCGATCGGCGTCGCCGCTGACGGGCGGCGGGTCGTGCTGGGCTTCGATGTCGGAGACAGCGAGACCGAGGAGTTCTGGAAGCAGTTCCTGCGCTCGTTGAAGACACGAGGTCTGGGCGGGGTGAAGCTGGTGATCTCCGACGCCCACGCCGGACTGAAGAAGGCCGCAGCGACCGTGTTGCAGGGCGCCGCCTGGCAGCGCTCACTCGTCAAGATGGTTAGTGGCGGGATCGTCCCGCTGGTTCATCCTCACCGTCGGGAGAGGACCTTGGCAGCGTGACCTTCGAGGTCCAGCGGCAGACCTGTCCCTCCCGGCGGTGGCGGATTCCGACTGGCTAGTGGGAGTCGTGCCCCGACAGCGGGAGCACCTGAGTGAGCGTCCAGAGGGGTCCGTCACGAGGCGGGCCTCGTCTTCGAAGGAGAAGCGCTCATGCCAGACCTCAACTTGCCAGCGTGGCCGGTATTCGCCGGCATCGACTGGGGCGGTGAGAACCACCAGCTCTGCGTTGTCGCGCCCGACGGGAAGCGGCTACTTGAGACACGTGTCAGTCACGACGTCGCCGGGCTCCACCAACTCGACCTGCATCTGAACGGCTTCGGGCGGCAGGTCCCGATCGCGATCGAACGCTCCGAAGGTCTCCTCGTCGAGCACCTTCAAGCGACCGGGCATGCGGTGTTCCCCGTGTCTCCGCGGATCTCCGCGAGGGCGCGGGAGCGTTACAAGGTCGCTGCGGTCAAGGACGACCGGTTCGACGCGTTCGTACTCGCCGACACGCTCCGCTTCGACCATGCGCACTGGCGCCCGCTGTCGGTCCCGTCACCGCTGCTCGCCGAGATCAAGGCACTCACACGGGACCGGGACCGGCTCCTCGAGACGCAGCAGGCGACGGAGAGTCAGTTGCGGATGATCCTCGAGGCCTACCACCCCGCACCCGTTCGGTTGTTCTCGTCCGTCGACCGGCAGATCACGCTGTCGTTCGTAACGGACTATCCGACACCGGCGAACGCGTCCCGGGTGAAGACCACCAGGATGGCAGGGTTCCTTTCCCGACACCACTACACCGGCAGAGTCCCCGCGCAGACCCTCGCGGACCGGATGAGACAGAACCTGCTCTCCGGCTCGCCAGGAACGGTCGCGGGCAAGAGCTTCTCCGCTCTCGCATTCACCCAGGTGCTGCAGCTTCTGAACACGCAGCTCGCCGAGTACGACGACGCAATCGCCGCAGCCACCGCGGAGCACCCGGACGCCCTGATCTTCGCCAGCTTTCCCGGCATCGGCCCCGTGCTCACTGCGGTACTGCTCGCCGAGATCGGTGAAGACCGCGCAAGGTTCCCGCAACCTGAAGTGCTCCTCGCCGAAGCCGGCCTCGCCCCGGTCACCCGCTCGTCGGGCAGGTCCCGGTCGGTCAGGTTCCGCTACGCCGCGAACAGCCGCCTCCGAGAAGCCACCATGTGGTGGGCGTTCAACTCCATCAAGATGTCACCCTGGGCGGCCGCCGCGTTCCGCGACGCCCGGGACCAGAAAGGCCAGCGCTACCACCGCGCCCTCCGCGGACTCGCCGCACGCTGGACCCGCATCCTCTGGCGCTGTTGGACCAACCACGAAACCTACGACCCCGCCCGCCACGGCTCAGCCGCACTGATCACCGCCGCCTGACCGCGCGCTTTCGACACCCCCGCCCGACACTCGGGGCCGAGCGGCGCCTTCAGCGCGCCCACGCAAACACACCAAGATCTGCACCCAGTTGACAGTGGGAGTCTGCCGCGTCCACTTCATGCGCAACGTCCTGACCGCCCTCCCGAAGGGCCGGCAGGAGATGGTCGCCAGCGTGATCCGCACGATCTTCGCCCAACCCGACGCCGAGCACATCGATGCCCAGTTCGACGAAGTCGTGCGCATGATCGAGCGCGTCCACCCCAAGACCGCCGTGATGCTCACCGACGCCCGTGACGACATCCTCGCGTTCAAAGCGTTCCCCGCCCGGCATTGGCGACAGATCTGGTCCACGAACCCGCTGGAACGCCTCAATCGGGAGATCAAGCGCCGCACCGACGTCGTTGGCGTGTTCCCGAACAACGCCGCCCTGCTCCGCCTGGCCGGCTCCGTCCTCGTCGAGCAACACGACGAATGGGAAGCCGCCGACCGCCGCTACTTCTCCGAAGCCTCCATGACCGAGCTCACCGCGACCACCCCCACCATCGACGAGGCGGTGATACTCCCCGAGATCACCGCCGCCTAAACTAACGACAGCTGATCATCGCAACGAAGCGAAAGACCACCACTCAAACGGACGCGGCCGATTCCAACGCGATGTGCAGCACCGTGTCCGTACTGACTTTGAGTCGGTAGACCGCTCGCTCAAGCCGCAACCGGCGCAGGTGCGCTTTCGGGTTCTCACCCACGACCGCACGGAAGACGCGGTGAAAGTGATGCGGCGAAAGACCAGCGACCGCCGCGATCTCGGCGAGGGTCACCGGCTCCTCGAGACGCTCCTCCATCCAGTGAAGTGCCCGGCTCACACGTTCCGCATGCCGCTGAGCGGTGAGTGGAAGGACGACTGAGGACACGCTTCGAATCTACGAGCGCCGGTCAGTCGGCGTCTCGACGTTTTTTGCGAATCCCACCGAAGCGACTCGCCCCAATGCCCCGAAAGGTCCATATGGACATCGCGTAGACATCTCCCCTGCGAAATGGACAACTCGGAGCGTGACATCTGTAGGAACCGGCTGACGATGAACTGCTGTCGGTCGTCAGAACTGGTCTGCGAGCGCCCTCCGCTGCGCATCCCAATCGAAGTCCTCCAACGTTTTGCGAGCCGGTAACCCGGCGGCCTTGATCCGCAGCTCTGCGCCCGAAGCGTTGCGCGCCGTGGTCTTCCGCGTGAAGGAGCCTGAGTGGGACACTTCTTCTGAGGGCCACCTGTAGGGATCGCTTTGGGGTCGTCGACCGCGCATGAAGGGAGAACCGTGATGACTGGGGATGAAGTGTTCGACACGATCGCTCACGAGATGACTGCGCTTGACGGTGTGTCACGGAACCACCGCGGCAGTCTCATCGTCTCGGGAAGCAGCAGTGGCGCCGTGCGCGCCATGACCAGCGGCGGGCAGGTGGTGGTGAAGCTTGACCCAATGCGCACGGCGGCTCTCGTTGACGCCGGCGTCGGGACACACTACAAGGGTCAGAAGAACGCGTGGCTCCAGCTTCCGGCCGACCTCGACTTTGATCACGTGCGCGGTCTCATCCTCGAGGCGCTGACTGCATGAGAAACCCTTCTTGATTGATGGTCCTGTCCCCTGGTGTGGTGGAGGATCCGGCCGGGTTGTCTTCGTCGTAGACGTTGGTGAGCCATCGTGGTGATAGTCAGTGAGGGCTCGTCGGATCTGATCGACGCGGGAAGCGACCGTGTGGATCGTTGCCGCTCCGCACGATCTCACCACGGAGCGCACCGCCCGCCGCAACTGGACCCGCCCGACGACGCTCGCCACCTGGCCGGGGAGGTCGACCTGAAGGTTCCCAAATACCCGGGGGCGTGACTCACGCCTCGAGGTTCTCGGTCCCGACGAACGCGTTGTGACGCCAATAGATGTTGTCCCGGAAGTGCGCAAACCCGACGCTTTCGTACGACGCAGCGACCTTCTTTCGGGAGCGCCGAAACTCGATCTCGGACAGGTGCTCCCACGGCACCGGTTGCGCGCGGAGAACGATGAGAGTCTCCCTCCCCGTGCCGGTCACCGTCTCCACCAGCGTCGTGAGCAGACGTGGACCAAGGCGCTGACCCCGGTACGGTGGCTCCACAAAGACGCCCTCGACGATCACGAGCTGCGACACCTGCTCGCCAACCAGCGGATCGCGGGAGTCGAGCCACTCGAAGACGTTCTCATCACCGAGAATCGACTCGGTGATCTCGAATGCTTCGCCGCCTACTTGATCGAACACGTCAACGACGTCACCCACCCGGTCGAGGTCGACGGTGTACGCAGTAGCGCGCGCGATGACACGACGCTCCGGCTCCCCCTCGTCGTCGTCATCGAAGATGTACAACGTCGCGTCAGCGGAGATCTTCGCGACGCCCGACGGCAACTCCGTCCAGTTCACGGAGTCCGGTACTCCGACCAGTGGCCGCGTGACCTTCACAATGCACTCAATATCCGTGAGGTCCACGTCAAGTCGCGCAACAACAGCAGACATACTCACCCCTTCAACAACGGATACGCGGCAACGGCATCGTGCCGACAATACCCGGGCGCTAGACGCTATGAGTGGTTGAGCCTGGGGCCTCCACTCGCGTAGACCGTGGGTTGCGGGCCGGTGTTCCGGCTTGCCGAGCCACATACGTGAGGGAGGCCCCAGTTGATATCTGAGCGTACGAGTGTCGGGCTGGATGTGCACGCGCGAAGCGTGGTCGCAGCCGCGATCGATGAGCGAACCGGGGAGCTCGTGCAGCGACGCATGGGTTCCGACATCGAGGAGATCGTCGCCTGGGTGACGGGTCTTCCGGGGCCGGTCGCTGCGACCTACGAGGCGGGGCCGACCGGATTCGGGTTGGCGCGCGCTCTCACGGCTGCCGGAGCGCGGTGCGTGGTCGCGGCTCCGTCGAAGCTGCAGCGCCCGGTGGGCGACCGGGTGAAGACCGACGCGCGGGATGCGGTGCATCTGGCTCGGCTGCTGCGGTTGGGCGAGGTCGTCGAGGTGGTGGTCCCGAGCATCGAGGCGGAGTCGGCCCGGGATCTGGTGCGGGCTCGGGAGGATGCCCGCGGGGATCTGATGTCCGCCCGTCACCGGGTCAGCAAGCTGCTGCTGCGGCAGGGAATCCAGTACTCGGGCGGGAAGGCATGGACCGTCGCGCACGACGGGTGGCTGCGATCCCAGCGGTTTGAGCTGGTCGGGTTGCAGGCCGCGTTCGACGCTGCCTACGAGGCGATGATCCAGGCCGTCGACCGCCGTGACCGACTCGACGCGGCGATCGCACGCATGGCCGCGGACAGCGAGTTCACCGACGTCGTGAACAGGCTCTGCTGCCTGCGCGGAGTGTCCACGCTGACCGGCTTCGCTCTCGCGGTCGAGATCGGCGACTGGACCCGGCTGGACGGGCACCGCATCGGCGCCTATGTCGGGCTGACCCCGTCAGAGTCCTCCTCCGGCGCGTCTCGCGCACTGGGCGGGATCACCAAGACCGGCAACAGCCACGCCCGTCGCCTGCTGATCGAAGCGGCCTGGCATCACCGCCCCGTCTACCGTCCCACCTCACCGGTCATGCGCGCCCGCTGGGACCGGGCCAGCGCCCAGGCGAGAGCCCGCGGGCATGCCGGCAACCAGCGTCTGCACGACCGGTGGGTCAGGTTCCAGGCGCGCAGGAAGCGCAGCGTCGTCGCCAACGCCGCGATCGCCCGCGAGCTGGCCGGCTGGTGCTGGTCCCTGGCCGTCATGACCTGACCCCGGCCCTGAGCTTCCGGCCGCCGACGGTGGTGACGGCAGCGTCCGGGCGACTCGCGACACGCCCTATGAGCAACCCGCCCAGCAGGCCACGCTCGATCTCTAGACTCGCGTGAACGCCCCGCCGAACAAGCCGTCATGCGGTAACCAACCCGCGCATATCAGAGTGACAACGCGTCGAACACGACACGCGCGTCACCACCCGACACGACCGGAACGAGCGGACGCCGCAGCCGACGGGCACGGCGTCCGCTCACCCCTGCCCCTTGACAAACCCCACTCCCATATCAGGGCGTGTCTCTTAAAGCCTTGAGCCAGATGGTGATGGCGCGTAGGACGACGCCGCCGCGATAGGTCAGGGCGAGTTTGTCGTAGCGGGTGGCCAAGGCGCGCCATTGCTTGAAGATGTTGAATCCGCGCTCGACGACGTTGCGGCGCTTGTAGGCCTCGGTGTCGTAGGTGACCGGGCGACCACCCTTGGCGCCGCGGCGCTTGCGGTTGGCGATCTGATCATCGCGTTCGGGGATGACGGCCTGGATGCCGCGCCGGCGCAACAGCTTGCGGTTGGCCCGGGAAGAGTAAGCCTTGTCACCCAGCGCCCGGTCGGGCCTGGTGCGTGGCCGGCCCCCACCCAGGCGCGGTACCCGCAGGGCGTTCATCACGTGCTCGAACATCGGGGAGTCCCCGCCCTGCCCGGGCCCGAGCAGCATCACCAGCGGCCGCATGTTCCCGTCGCACAGGTGGTGGATCTTCGTCGACAGGCCGCCGCGGGAGCGGCCGATGGCGTGATCAGGCGGCTCGATGCGCAGATTCGTGTAATTCGTCAGGTCCCCCTGTGTCCCGGGGCAGGTTGGTGGCGTGCTGATGGGCGCGGTTGATCGTGGAGTCCACCGAGACTTCCCAGTCGATCAGCCCGGCGGCGTCGGCATGGGCCAGCAGGACGCTGTGGATCTTGTCCCACGTCCCATCACCGCTGAAGCGGCGGTGCCGCTTCCACACCGTCTGCCACGGCCCGAAGCACCCGGGTAAGTCCCGCCACGCGATCCCGGTCCGGTAGCGATAGATGATGCCCTCCACCACGGTGCGATGATCGGCGAACGGCCGACCACGACGCCCCTGCGAGGACGGCATCAACGGAGCAATCAGCTCCCACTGCGCATCAGTCAGCAACTCCGTTCGAGACACACACCGAGCGTTCCAGCGACCAGCCCAAACCTTTGGGAGACACGCCCTGATATGGGAGTGGGGTTTGTCAAGGGGCAGGGGTGAGCGGACGCCGTGCCCGTCGGCTGCGGCGTCCGCTCGTTCCGGTCGTGTCGGGTGGTGACGCGCGTGTCGTGTTCGACGCGTTGTCACTCTGATATGCGCGGGTTGGTTACCGCATGACGGCTTGTTCGGCGGGGCGTTCACGCGAGTCTAGAGATCGAGCGTGGCCTGCTGGGCGGGTTGCTCATAGGGCGTGTCGCGAGTCGCCCGGACGCTGCCGTCACCACCGTCGGCGGCCGGAAGCTCAGGGCCGGGGTCAGGTCATGACGGCCAGGGACCAGCACCAGCCGGCCAGCTCGCGGGCGATCGCGGCGTTGGCGACGACGCTGCGCTTCCTGCGCGCCTGGAACCTGACCCACCGGTCGTGCAGACGCTGGTTGCCGGCATGCCCGCGGGCTCTCGCCTGGGCGCTGGCCCGGTCCCAGCGGGCGCGCATGACCGGTGAGGTGGGACGGTAGACGGGGCGGTGATGCCAGGCCGCTTCGATCAGCAGGCGACGGGCGTGGCTGTTGCCGGTCTTGGTGATCCCGCCCAGTGCGCGAGACGCGCCGGAGGAGGACTCTGACGGGGTCAGCCCGACATAGGCGCCGATGCGGTGCCCGTCCAGCCGGGTCCAGTCGCCGATCTCGACCGCGAGAGCGAAGCCGGTCAGCGTGGACACTCCGCGCAGGCAGCAGAGCCTGTTCACGACGTCGGTGAACTCGCTGTCCGCGGCCATGCGTGCGATCGCCGCGTCGAGTCGGTCACGGCGGTCGACGGCCTGGATCATCGCCTCGTAGGCAGCGTCGAACGCGGCCTGCAACCCGACCAGCTCAAACCGCTGGGATCGCAGCCACCCGTCGTGCGCGACGGTCCATGCCTTCCCGCCCGAGTACTGGATTCCCTGCCGCAGCAGCAGCTTGCTGACCCGGTGACGGGCGGACATCAGATCCCCGCGGGCATCCTCCCGAGCCCGCACCAGATCCCGGGCCGACTCCGCCTCGATGCTCGGGACCACCACCTCGACGACCTCGCCCAACCGCAGCAGCCGAGCCAGATGCACCGCATCCCGCGCGTCGGTCTTCACCCGGTCGCCCACCGGGCGCTGCAGCTTCGACGGAGCCGCGACCACGCACCGCGCTCCGGCAGCCGTGAGAGCGCGCGCCAACCCGAATCCGGTCGGCCCCGCCTCGTAGGTCGCAGCGACCGGCCCCGGAAGACCCGTCACCCAGGCGACGATCTCCTCGATGTCGGAACCCATGCGTCGCTGCACGAGCTCCCCGGTTCGCTCATCGATCGCGGCTGCGACCACGCTTCGCGCGTGCACATCCAGCCCGACACTCGTACGCTCAGATATCAACTGGGGCCTCCCTCACGTATGTGGCTCGGCAAGCCGGAACACCGGCCCGCAACCCACGGTCTACGCGAGTGGAGGCCCCAGGCTCAACCACTCATAGCGTCTAGTCGCTTTCCAGGAGAACTGGCTCTTCGCGCGGATGGCGAGCGACGTCTTGCCGAGTCTTTCCAGGATGATGATCGGGTTCATCGGCGCTGTGGTCATCGGCGTGGTCGTGGGGTTCGTTCTCGGTCAGGCGCACCGCCTCCAGGCGATGTTCGCACCCGTGCTCGAGTTCCTGCGCGCGATCCCTGCGGTCGCGTTGATTCCCCTCGTCATCATCGTGCTGGGCCTCGACGACACCGCGAAGGTGATTCTGATCACCTTCATCTGCCTCTGGCCCGTGCTCCTCAATACCGAAGCTGCAATCAGAGGAATGGACCCCGGACTGCGCGAGACCGCCCGGGTGTACGGCATCCACTGGTTCCGCTACGAGTTGCAGGTCGCACTTCCCGCGGCAGCTCCGCAGATCTTTGCCGGAATGCGCACGAGTCTTTCGCTCGCGCTCATCATGGTCGTCGTGAGCGAGATGATGGCGGGAGGCAACGGGATCGGCGTCTTCGTTCTTCAGTCGCAGAGGTCGTTCGCGATCACGGACATGTGGTCGGGCATCGTGCTCATCGGGATCTTCGGGTACGTGTTCAACCTGCTGCTCATCGTCGTCGAGAACCGGGTGCTCGCGTGGCACCACGGCGCGAACACCGCCGTGGAGTGACACCGCGGTCGAGAGGACGCCCTCACACCTCGATGCCGCCGCACCACACACGCAGAACGCGACGCGCGGCAGCGATGTCGGTGAGCGGATCGCCGTCCACCAGCACGAGGTCGGCTCGCAATCCGGGGGTGATCGCCCCCCGATCGTCGAGTGAGAACGCGTGCGCGGCCGTCGAGGTGGCAGCGCGCAGCGCTTCGGCTGTTGACAGGCCGGCGTCCACGAGCAGAGCGAGTTCGTCGTGCATGCTCTCGCCGTATGGCGGCATTGCCCGTTCGAGGAGCCCGATGTAGGCGTCTTCGTCGTGCATGCTCTCGCCGTATGGCGGCGATGCCCGTGTGAAGGACCCGATGTAGGCGTCGGTGCCGGCCAGGACCGGAACGCCCGCGGCATGCATCGCGCGCGTGCTCTCGTGGGCGTGTGCATAGCTCACACCGGGAACGCCCGCTGCGGTGAGATTCGCGGCGACGCCTTTCATCATCGTCAAGGTCGGGATGAACACCGTGCCCTGGGCGAGCATCGTCTCAGCCGTCGCATCGTCGAGCGCGCGGTCGAGTGGAGCATGGGTGATCATGTCGGCCCCCGCAGCGAGGCTCATACGCACAGCTTCGTACAGGGCTGCGTGCGCGATGACCTTGAGCCCCCGCGCGTGCGCAGCAGCCACGAGTGCATCGAGCACGTCCTGGGTGGGACCGGGCAGATCGGCGATGATCTTGATGTAATCCACCCCGTCTGCCACCTGCACCTCGACGAACCGCTCCGCCTTGTCGGGGGAATCGACCAGCGCGACGTCCGGATAGGTCGGAATGCGGCTGTGCGTGCTGCCCTGAGATGTCGCCGCCATGCCGGCGGTGCGGAAGTCAGCGACTCCCCTCAGTCCCCGCAACGACTGGAACTGTGATGCGGGCCATGTCGCCATGTCCAGGCCGGTGGTGACACCGTACGTGGCGAGCGTCTCGAGGGACTCGCGCCCCTTCAGGTGCATGTGACAGTCGATCAGGCCAGGAAGGAGCACCGTACCTTCCGCGTTGACGACAGCGGCACCGACGACGACCGCATCCGCTGATACGTCACCGATGCGCCCGTCGGGCTGGACGACGACCGTCGTGGGGGCGCTCAGACTGTGTCCGTCGAAGACCCTGGTGTTCGTGATCGCGGTCGCAGAGACTGCGCCGAGCGTGGAATCCGTCATGAACTGCTCCGTTCGAGGAGATGTAGATACGAGACATTATTGTTCACGGGCTGACTACTCTCCCGCCGACGCGTTGACGGCGGCGAGCTGCTCGTCGGGGGTCATGTTCATGAACGCCTCGAGCATCTCGGGAGTCATCTCGTAGACGGTCGGGAACTGCCCGATCGGCACGACGGAGTGCAGCACCCGGTCGCCGTAGACGTGCACGAGGTTGTAGGACTGGCCGCCGTCCTGGCCGCGGGCACCGGGGTAGGCGACGGCGAGGTCCTGCGTGTAGCAGGTCGCCGACGCGACCGACACGGGCACGCCCGCGAACGTGCTGGTGGTCGAGTAGTGCAGGTGACCGCCCAGGATGCCGCGCACGTCGGTGCCCCGGATGACCTCGGCGAGGCGCTCCTGGTCGCGCAGCTCGACCAGGGCGATGAGCCCGATCGGGCTCGGCACGGGCGGGTGGTGCAGCGCGATGAGGGTGCCGTCGGGCGCGGGGACTTCGAGCTCGCGGCGCAGCCACGCCAACTGCTCGTCGCTGATCTCGCCGTGGTGCTGCCCGGGCACCGTCGAGTCGAGCGCGATGATGCGCAGACCGTTGACGTCGTAGACGCGGTCGACGGGCTCGGACTGGTCGGCCTCCTCGTCGAGCAGGCCGCGGCGGAACGCGACGCGCTCGTCGTGATTGCCCATCACCCAGATCACCTGGGCACCGAGCTTCTCGGCGGCGGGCTCGACGATGGCCCGCAGGCGCTCGTAGGCGTCGGGGCGGCCGGTGTCGGCGAGGTCGCCGGTGAACACGATCGCTTCGGGGCGGGCGTTGGCCTTGGTGAAGCCGTCGAACAGCTCTGCGAGGTTCTTGTCACTGTCGATGCGCTCGTGCAGCAGGTCGCCGTCGCCCACGAAGTGGGTGTCAGAGACATGCAGGATGAAGTGCTCGGGAGCGGGATGCTGGCTCGCGATGTGCGACATGGTGTGTGTTCCTTCCGATCAGACCGCGGTGGCGGCGGGGTCGATGATCACGGCGGTGAGACGCTCGAGCTCGGTGGGGGTGAGTCCGTGGGCGAGGAGGTAGGCGCTGATCGACCCGTGCTCGCGGTCGATGCGCTCGAGCAGCGCCTCGAGCACCTCGGCGGGGCTCTCGGTGATGAGTTCGACCATTCCCGCGGTCAGTTCGATGCCGCGCTGTTCGAAGACGGCGGTCATCGCGTCTGACCACTCGCCGCGCAGGTTCTCGGCGGTGGCGGCGTAGTCGGCCACGACGTCGTCGCGGTCGACCCCGGCGGCGGCGAGCGCGAAGGCCACGACGAGACCGGTGCGGTCTTTGCCGGCGGTGCAGTGCACGAGCACCGCGTCGTCGTCGTCAGCCGCGATGATCACCCGGATCGCGTCGACCAGCTGCGCCCCGCGCTCGTCGACGATGTGGTCGTAGACGGGCACGAGTCCGACGTGCGTGGTGGCCTGCGCGGCCGGGTCGGCGTCGTCGAACACGGGCAGGTGGTGCACGGTGACCTCGAGCCCGTCGACCGCGCTCGGCGCTGTGGCGCGCTCGTCGCCGCCGCGCAGGTCGATGATGTGGGCGACGCCGATCTCGGCCAGCCGGTCGCGACCGGTCGCGTCGATGCGGTGCAGAGCATCTGACCGCAGCAGCTTGCCCCACCGGCTGGTGCCGCCGGCTGCACGGTAGCCGCCGGTGTCGCGCAGGTTGTAGAGGCCGGCCACGGCGTGGCGACGCTCACGAGGCGCCGCGGTCGCGGCATCCGGCGACGAAGCGGCCGCGGCATCCGTCGCCGAAGGCGTCAGGTCGAGGTCGATGGTCATTCGATCAGCCCCTGCGCGCGCTCGGCGGCCTCGGTCATAGTGGCGGCCGGGTCGGCGCCGTAGAAGACCGCGTCTTCGATGGCGGTGGCGAGCACCTGGTCGACCTGGGCGTAGCTGTCGCCGGGGTACGACACCCACGGCTCGAGCGCGTCGAGCTGCTCGAGGTTGGGCTTCACGAGCGGGTTGGCTTCGACCCAGTCATAGAGCGGTCCGCCCTCGTCGGCCATGCTGCTGCGCAGCGGTAGGTACCCGATCTGGGTCGAGATGATCTCGTAGGCGCGGGGGCTGGTCATGAACTGCATGAGCTCCCACGCGGCGGCCTGCTTGGCGGGGTCGGTGGCGAACATCGCGAGGAACGAGCCCGAGTTGGTGGGCACGACCGCCTGGTCTCCGAACGCGGGCAGGGTGTGAGCGTCGAGGGTCCAGCCACCGGCCTCGGCGCCCATCATGAACGCGCCCTGCAGGGCCGAGCTGTTGACGTGGATCGCGGTCTTCCCCTGCGCGAACGCCTCGTACTGGCTGGTGAAGTCCTCGTTGGTGAGCACGCCGTCCTCGTACATCTCGGTGAAGGTCGCGACCGTATCGATCGCGGCGTCCGAGCCGAACTCGATCGTCGTGCGGTCATCGCTCAGCACCTGGGCGCCGTTCGAGAGGAAGAGGCCCTGCATGCACCAGCTGCCGCCGGTGATCACGCACGACGCGCTCATCGAGGGGGCACCGGTGGACTCGGTGATCTGCGCGGCGGCGTCTTCGATGATCAGGTCGATATCACTGACGGCGGCGGTGCTCTTGAAGGAGCGACCGACACCAGAGAGCTGGATCGTTCCCATGAGTCGCCTTCTGCAAGCGACCTGACGAACCGGGGCCTTCCCGCGAAATCCGCTTGCAGAGCTATTGCAATCGAGGAAAGTGAATTTCCTGCAAACGGAGTGTCAACGCCCATCGCCGTGGTCGATAACGTCTGGCACGTCGGATGCCTCGGCGTCGGAGCCGTCGTCGGCGACGATGTCGAGCACCTCTTCGCGCACCGCGAGGCGCGCGCGGTCGGCGGCGTCGCTCATGCGGTCGGCGACGGCGATCTGCAGGGCGTTGAGCACGAGCAGCTGTACGAGCCCGCTGCCGAGAATGCCTTGATCCCACGCCTGGAAGCGCGCACCGGCGACGAGCAGGTGGTCGGCGCGGGTGGTGAGCGGGGTACGGGCGAAGCTCGTGACCCCGATCACGGTGGCGCCGGCGTCGACGGCGGCGTCCGCAACCGCGAGGGTCACCGAGTTGGCGCCACTCGAGCTGACGATGAGGCACACATCACCGGGGGCGAGCACGCGGGCGGTGAGGTGGGCGACCACGCCGTCAGCGGGCGCTTCGCAGGGCCGGCCGTTGACGGCGAACGCGACGGCCGACGCCTGGGCGGCGGCGTGCGAGGCGCCGGTGCCCGAGATCAGCAGGCGCGGCGCGCGGGCGATGGCGTCGGCAGCGGCGTCGAACGCGACCGGGTCGATCGAGGCGAGCGCGGTCTGCAGCATCCCACCCGCCCCTCGGCCAGCCACCGCAGAAAGCCCTCGGTGCCGGCGGGTGCGTCGGGCGCGGCGGTGGCGTCGGCGGCGAGGTCACGCACGAGCAGCATGCGCAGGTGCTGAAAGCTGCGCAGCCCCAGCGCCTGGGCGGTGCGGCTGACGGTGGCCGGCGACGTGTTGGCGGCTTCGGCGAGGTCGGCGCCCGACATGTCGACCACGTCGTGGGGTCGCTCGGCGCAGATGCGGGCGACGCGCTGCGCGCTCGGTACGAGCGACGGCAGGATCGAGAGGATGTGGTCGATGGTTCCGCCGAGCGGCGGCTCGTTGAGGGGCGAGTTCATGTAGCCGGTGATCACCTTTCGGGTTCGCCGCACATCGTATGGGCGCAATGCGACCACGACCCCAACCATAGGTGAACGCAGCGTTCATCGCCTCCGCTATCCGCGAAAGGCAATTTCATGACCTCCCTGCGTCCGCTCGAGCTCCCGAACAGTGCCATGCCCGCAAGGAAGTCGGCCAAGGGTGACTCGACCGAAGACGCCCACCTCGAGCGCCGCGATGGCGCCTACGATGACCGTCCGTGCGAGCCAGAGCCACGTGATCTGTCGATCCCGGCGGTCAAGCGCTCGAACGTTCCGCACGTCGATGTTCCGCTGGCGGGGGCGCCGGGGCAGCAGACACCGGTAACCAACGACGCGAAGAAGCCTGCCACGACGATGACGCCCGCAGCGCGGAACCAGAGGGCGGGGGCGACGCGCGAAACTGATCCTGCTCATGGCCCGATCAGACCGATGGCCACTCAGACGTGAAAGGGGAGACATCGCGTAGCCGCGATCCAGCAGAGAAGCTGAGGCGCTGTGAAACCGCCGCCCACATGATCGCGACGGTCGGCCGGCGTCCGAAATGTCCATATGGACATCGCGTGGACATTTCAACTGCGAAATGGACATTTCAGAAAGATCCCTACAAGATCGACGCTTGACCCGCACGCAGAAACCCCCTACTCTGTGAATGTCACATTCACTACTAACTGAGTAGAGGGAGACCCCACAGACCCACAGCCAGGGGAACCGCGCAACGCCGTTCCCCTCCCAGGGACAGGCGCCACACCGCAGCCTGACGAGCGCTCGCCGCGCTCTTCGCTCCGTCCCTCACGGCGACCGCCGTCCTCCCAACCAGGTCGCCGCCGCGGGGGCGGCTCCGTGACATAGCCGCCCCCGCACCTTCCCCTTCATGTCCGCGAAGAGAACGATCCGCGGCCTATACCCACAGACGCATCGGAGGATCCCATGGACAGCATCGACACCACCGCACCGGCAGACTGGCACGACTTCTACGTCGACCCCTTCCCCGGCCGCAAGGGCTCCGAGCGGATCACCGACACCTGCGGCAAGTGCATCGGCACCGGCCTGTACACCGGGCCCACCCACTTCACCGATGGCCACGGTCGCCCGATCTGCTTCGACTGCCACGGCACCGGCACTCGCAGCCGGCTCGTCAGCAGCGCTCGCGCCACCGCCCGCGCCCACGCGAAGGCGCACGCCGAGCACATCGACACGACGCGCGCGATCACCGCCCGTCGCGCTGCCTTCGAGGCCGAGCACCCCGGCCTGCGCGACCAGCTCACCGAAGCTCATCTGAGCATCCGGGAGGGCAACCCGCTGCGCGAGAAGATCGGCTACCTCCTCGACTCGCTCGAGGACTCCACCGGCACCCTCGACGCCGATGAGGTCCGCACTGCCCACGAGCTGCTCGAGCAGCTCGAGCGCGAGCTGGCAGCGCGCCGCCCCGTCCCCACGGGACGCACCCTCATCCAGGGTGAGATCCTCGCAACCAAGACCACCGACACCCAGTGGGGCATCACCGTCAAGATCCTCGTCCAGGGCGAAGGCTGGCGCGTGTGGGGCACCAAGCCCTCCGAGATCTCCTCCGCGACGCGCGGCGACGTCGTCGCATTCACCGCAACCGTCTCCGCCTCGGACGACGACGACAGCTTCGGCTTCTACTCCCGTCCCACCAAGGCGCACATCATCGCCGTAGGCATCCGCCGCACCGCATGAACGAGCGCCTCATGAACAGCCGCACCAGCCTGACGATCTACCCCGCCCACGACGAGCGGTCTCTGCATCCGCCGGCGCCGATACTCGTCGACGAGCACTACTTCGTCCGCTCCGGGCTCGAGCAGCTCCCCGCCCGCCTCATCGGGTTCAGTCCTGCCGGCGCGATCGCCATCACGGCATGGGTCCACGACGTGTTCCGCTCCCCCGAGCTCGCACGCGATCTGTACCCGACCTTCATCATCGCCGGCCGCGTCCACGCCCACCCAATCCCTGCTGCCCGAGTCACCGTGCGCGAGCCCTCCGGCGTCGTCCAGGTCGTCATCACCGACCCGCGAGGCAAGCGATACCGCCCCTACCTCGGCGAAGACCGCGACGTCGCCGACCGCATCGCCGCCGCCTGGGGTTCCCACCGCGGCTACTCAGCCACCGTCGAGCAGATCACCCCGGCGGCTACCGCCTGACCACACGATCGGAGATCACCATGCGCTGCCTGATGTGCGAAGAGCCCACCACCATGTACATCCCATCCGACGACGTCGATGGCGTCGGACTGCACAGCTGCGGCGCGTGCGGCTTCGAGATCGAAGCGCCTCGTGATGAGCCCATGCGCACCGTGCCCGCCGACAGGCAGCGCTCTCGACTTTCGGCGACGACGACGACGACGGTTGCGAGAACGCTGCAACCTCTCTAGTATCAGTGAATGTCACATTCACTACTTTCTGATTGATTGAGGAGATCGCCCATGAGCGAATCGGCAGAGACCGTCACTGAGGATGTCGTCTACGTCGGGCGCAGGCAGGCGGGCAATGGCAAGCTCGCGCACTGGTACCGCACGCTCGTCGACGGCGAGATCTCCGACAAGGAGCTCGGCTCGTACAAGCCGTACACGTCGGCGCCGGTCGGCGCGATCATCACGATCACTCGCCCGATCGACGAGCCGAACTCGCTCTACACCCGCGGGCTGCATGCGCCACGGATCACGGGCGCCTATGCCGACCGCGCGGCCACCGACGAGTGGCGTGTGACCGATCAGGCCGAGGCGCAGCGCGACGCGAACGAGCGGCGCGTCAAGCGGGATCTCGACGGGCTGCCTGCCGAGTTCACCGCAGCACTGGACACCCTGGGCGCGCACTTCTCCCGCCTCAACTCTCCGCAACGGGCGGCGCTGTTGTCGCTCGTCACCGCGAAGCTCCTGCGCTACTGAGGCCGAACGTGATGTCCACCCTCGACCTGCTCGACGACAGCTTCCCGCACGGCACCCCGGACGGGTACCGCCGCGGATGCCGCACTGCAGCGTGCCCCGCGCTCATCCCCTGCCGCACCATCCACACCCGCTATGCCGGCGACTTCTCCTTCGCGAAGCTCATCGACGCCGGCACGCCCCTTGCGGAGATCCTCGAGCGCGACGCAGCCGCACGCGACCAGTCCCGGCAGCGTGACAAGATCGCCGCTCGAGAAGAGCGCCGGGCCGCGGCCGAAGCCACGCAGCCCCGCCGACCCAAGCAGGCCTCGAAGCGCACACCGACAGCACGGCCCGCCCGCCCGCCGAAGACGGCGCCGCTGAGGATCGCGACCCCGCGACCGACGTTGCTGAGGACGCGCACGCATCCTGGCTATCAGTGGATCGACAAGGCCCGCCTCGCGGCCGAGACGCTCCCCGTCGAGCGTGCCAGCACGTTCGCGGAGACGGTCGACGGCTACGAAGCAGCGCTGGATCGTCACGTCGACGAGCTCGCACAGTGGCGCAGCGACCACCGGGATCTGCGCGTCCAGCTGCGTTCCGCGGTCGAGACGCTCAAGACGGCCACCATCGCCGCCGGAAGCGGCCTATCGGTCGGCGGCGTGATCGAGCGTGCTCTGCAGGACGCCACCGCCAGGCATCAGGCAGCAGTCGACGAGCTCGCGAAGCATGATCGCCCGGCACCGCCGGCCAGGCCGCGGATGCCGCGGCCGCAGACCCCGCGGGCCCCTCGCGTCTCCCGACCGCGGCAGCTGCAGCCGCACGGCACCAACGCCTGCCGGGCGCGTGGCTGCGATCGACCGGAGTGCATCGAGGCGGGCCGCGAGTATCACCGGCAGTGGATGGCAAACCGGAAGGAACAGAGCATCCCGGCCGAACACCACGGGACCGCCTACGGCTACCAGCTCGGCTGCAAGGACCGAGATCAATGCCCTGCCGAGATCTCCTGCGCCGACGCATCGCTGACCGAAGAGCGACGCCGGCGGCGGGAAGCCGGCATCGCCCCGCAGGCCCCGCGCGTGCCCGCTGACCCCGTTCGCCGGCACGTCCGACAACTGATGGCCTCCGGCATGACCATCCTCGAGATCGCCGACCGAGCGCAGGCCTCCAAGACCGGCGTGAAAGTCCTTCTCTACGGCCGCTCCGGCGCTCGTAAGGGAGAGCTGCCGGGCGAGATCGAAGCAGCGAAGGCGCAGCGGCTCCTCGCGCTGCAGCCGACCGCCTCCGCTGCGCAGCTCGCACGTTCCGCCTGACATCGACAGCTCAACCGCCGCAAGAAGGCCCCGCCGTTGAACTGGTCGCAGCGGGTCACCATGCGGATGATCGCCGATGGCCGGTCCCCCTCCGGTGGCGCCAGCTACCTCGATACGACAGGCCTGGGGATTCCCGGTGGCACCATCCAGTCTCTCCGCAGGCGCGGTCTGATCGAGCGCTACTCATGGGTCGAACCCGGCTGGGTGCTCACGAAAGCCGGCGTCGATGCCATCAACAGTGGCGCGTGTGACGAACCCGACAGCAGCATCGACGACTAACCTCACCGATCTTCGCAACTCGGGTGTCCGCGAACAGCGCCAAGACCGGCCTATACCCAGCAAGAAGGGCCTGCGGCACAGTCAGGCACGGGGGTTCCCCTACCAGACTCGCAGGCGTATAGTCAGTGAATGTCACATTCACTATTTGATTGAGGAGACAGGCCATGACCATCACCCAGGCCGCAGCCCCCACGGGCACCGCGGTCACCATCGCAGGAACCGTCCGCACACCGCTCACCCTCGTCCGCCGACTCACCGACCGTCAGGCGCGCGTAGGGTTCCGCGTCGAGACCGACGCCGGCTCATACAACGTCCACGCCAACGGGATCCTCGCCGAGATGCTCCGGCTGACGACCCACCGCGGCGACCGTGTAATCGTCCACGGCCCGGCTGTCACGTTCAGCCACCCTGCCCAGACCATCCCCGACCTCGAGGCCGACAGCGTCGAGCTCGACCTCCGCTGACCCACGACGAGGATGGACACCACGACGCATCAGCAGGAGAGAACCCCATGACCCGCATCTTCCACGTCAACGGCAAGCCCGTCGACGTCACCGACGCCGCCGCGGTCCAGGCACTCACCGCGGACGAGTACGCCGACCTGCTCGCTCAGACCCTCAACGACACCGACGCGACCGACACCGAGATCGTCGGACTGCGCCAGGACCAGCCCGACGCCGGCACAGGGTTCATCATCACCAACCCGCCCAACGAGAGCGGGAGCGAGCGATGACCGAGCGCCGGAACAACACAGCCCATCGCCGCGGCGTTGGTGTCCGCAGCGCGGAGGCTCGACGATGCCCCGTGTGCGGACGCGGCGCCGCGCTGGTGAGCGTCACTCCCCGCCCGCTCACGCCAGAGGAGACGACCACCTACTGCCGGTGGGACGACTGCACCTATGCGCGGGTGGTGCCCTCTTCGAGTGATCTGTCGCGGCTGCGAGACGGCACACATGCGACTGCGAGAGCGATCGCCGACGCCGAGGCTCGCGGAAGGATCGACGACGCTGCGAATCAGGTGCTGATCGACCGCCTGTACCCGCCGCTCGATTCGACCGGTCAGCCGTGGCGGAGCGCGTTCGATCATGCGCGCCAGGAAGGGCACAGCGAGGCCGAGGCATACGACTTCGCAGACGAGTACGCGGCCTACGTGGAGGACCGGCAGTACGAGATCCGCGATCCTGACCTGCCGATCCCGTCCCCGAGCGAGTACACGCGATGACCGGGCGTGAGAGTAGTAGGGATCGGCATCAGCGCACGCTGAGCGAGTGGACAACTCGCGCAATCCGGAGCATGTTGCGTTCCTCGGACCCGGCCACCGCCTTCGCACAGCAGGACGGGGTCATCAAGGATCGCATCAGGAACGAGCTCGGTCAGCACCGCCGCGCAACGCTGAGGGTGATCCTGCCGATCGTGCTGCTCGCTGTCGGCGTGGTGATCGTGGTCCCCGCCCCGATCGTGCTCCTGCCTCTTGCCGGCATTGCGGTGGTCTTCGTCATCATCGTGCGAGAGGACCGACTGGCCCGCCTGCACGAGGCGATCCAGCGTGTGGACCCCGACGAGGACACCCGATGAACGAGGCATCGCCGACCGTCACGCTGGACGTGCGCGCAACGATCGTGCGCACGATCCAGCAGCACACGGACGAGGCGGACGAGGAGGCCGGCTACATCGCGGACGACATCATGGACGCGCTGAGCCTGGGCAGCGAGCTCACGGTGACCGTCCCCAGGCTGCGGCGCCGCGGCGAGCACGAATGGCCGTGCGCGCTGTTCTACGTCGGGAACTGGAACGGTTCGCGGCCGCGTGCACGGTGCAGTTGCCCGCCTGCCGAGGCGGGAGCCGAAGGATGAAGGATCCCCGCCAGCTCTCCCAGGCTGAGCTCGACGAGTACCTCGACCAGCTCGTGCGTGACGGCGACGATGACAGCCCGGAGTTTCACCGCGCCTACCAGGTGTGGGAGGAGCTCAACGGCTGACGTTTGACCATGCCGCCCTCATCGGGGCCCTGCCGACCGGCGGGGCCCCGATTTCTGTCCGCGAACACCCCCAACCCCGGCCTATACCCAGCAGACGAACGGGAGAGGCCATGTGCGACGACATCGACCACGGAGGGCGGCGGTGCCCGTCGTCGACGGCCGAAGGGCAGCGGCGTCGCCGCGCCGAGAAGCGCGAGCGGAACGCCGAGAAGCAGCTTGAGGCCTTCATCGGCGCGACCCCGTTCCGGCCGGTCTCGGGCGAGCTGATGCGGATGAGCTCGCGCCCCAGCTATTGGGACACCGACGAGTGGATCGAGTACGAAGACACCCTGCGCGCGGCCGCGGAACGTCACGGGATCGAGATCTCCGAGCTGCAGCACGCGGACGGGCTCTGGGAGGGCACGTCGGAGCCTGCAGGCGCCTACATCGTCCACGCGGACAGCTTCGAGCAGGTCACCGACTGGGCCGGCGAGCTGGCGGGGCGGTATGAGCAGGACAGCATCATGGCCGGGTACTTCGACGCTGACGGCCCCGACCGGGTCTACAGCTTCGCCGCCGGCACCGGCTCGCAGCAGCAGGTCCAGGAGACCCTCGACATTCTCCGCGCCGCCGGCGCACCGGGAGGCAGGCTCTATGACGGCAAGCTCGAGATCGCGGAACCCGCCGAGTATCCGCTGCCGGCATCCGCCGTGAACGCGATCGCCGCCCGTCTCGGAACAGAACCCACCTTCGCTCGAGCGCACGTTGCCTTCGTGCCCGGCAACGACAGCTACCGTCACCACCAGCCGATCAAGGAGATCCAGTCGCTCAGAGAGCGGTACGCCGATGCGCACGGTTTCCCACAGCGCACGCCGATCCCCCGACTGACCGAGCTCGACGACATCGCTGCAGCGAGGGCATACGCGGCCGCACCGCACGAGCCCGCGCACCCGCAGGTCGCCCGCTCCTACCGATCACTGCGGCAGCACATCGGCGCTCAGTGGGACATGCTCACAGAAGCCGGCTACACCTTCGAGCCCTGGCACGGCGAGACCGAGCAACCCTACGCCGACTCTGCCGCGATGCTGGCCGATCTCCGCGAGAACAAGCACCTGTTCTACTTCCGCACCGAGGTCTCGCAGCACAGCGAGGGGGCCCTTCCGCCGGATCATCCGATGGCTCGCAGCGTTACGGTCACCCTGCCCACGGGCGAGCGGGCGCCGATGCTCGCCAACGACGTCTTCCGCGCCGTCCACGACGCGATCGCGCACAGCGAGGGCCACCAGTTCGGACCCTACGGCGAGAAGCGCGCCTGGTGGACACATCGTGCCTGCCTCCCCCGCGAAGCGCGGCTCGCGCTGTGGTGCGAGACGCGCGCGCAGAACTGCTGGACCAACGCCGGCCCCCACATGACCACGGAGGGGGAAGCCGGGCATCCCCGGCTCATTCGGCGAAGGGAACCGGGTTGGATGCCGCTGAGTGAACGCCCCTATGCGCAGCAGAAGTGCTGCCGCGTCGACTCAGCACTCCTCTAGTCCACGGCGGTTGACGAGGGTACGTCGCCCGCGTACCATCAGTGAATGTCACATTCACTACCGTTCTGATCTGAGGAGGACTCCATGACAACGGCCATCAAGATCACCCCCGCTGGCGAGATCGACACCATCCGCATCGACGAGCTGCCCGACTACCAGCGCGAGATCGGCGGCTGGGTCGCAGAGCTCCGCCTGACCAACGGCCACGCACTGCTCGTCGACGAGGAAGCCGGTCTCAAGGTCACAGAGCCGAACCTGCTCGCCTCGCTCTACCTGACCGAGCACGGCCGCAGCGCACTGCTGTTCAGCACCGCGCTCATCGTCGGGCTGCACCCCAGGACCGGTGAGTGGATCGACGTCGCCCCCGACGTCGACGAGCAGCTCCGCGCGATCGCTGCGCAGATCTGACCTCATGCCCACCCTGAACGCTCGGCCGGTACTCATGCCGGCCGAGCCGCCCTCCTCCCCCGCGAGCGACTACTGCCAGCGTTGGTCTCGCGGCGCCCATTCGTGGCGCCACATCTCCGAAGGCGGGTTCGACCCCCGTCTATACCAGGTGGCCCCGATCACGGAAGCCGCCGCGCGAGCATTCGTCATCGACGAGCACTACGCAGCATCCTTCCCCGCAGCACGCTTCTCGATCGGGCTGCTCACCCGCGACGACCGCTTCCCCATCAACGGCGCCATGGTCGACGAGATGGCACTGGTCGGCGTCGCCACCTTCTCCACCCCGATGAGCAGAGGAGTCCTCAGCTCCGTCTTCGGCACGCTCGAGCCCTACGAACAGAGCATCGAGCTCGGCCGATTCGTACTCACCGACACACCCGCGAACGCCGAATCCTGGTTCCTCGCACGCGCTTTCCGCCACGCCTACGACCGGGGCATCCGCGGCGTCGTCTCTTTCGCCGACCCCTTGCCACGGCGCCGACAGATCACCGAGACCCTCGACAACGGCACCACAATCGAGCGCATCGAACAGACCTCGCCCGGCCACATCGGCGGGATATACCAAAGCGTCAACGCGATCGCCCTCGGCCGCAGCACCGCACGCACCCTGAACTACCTCCCCCGCCGCGGCCTCGTGCTCTCCGAGAGATCTCTGTCCAAGGTAAGAGGACAGGAGCGAGGCGCCGACGCCGCCGAGCGACACCTGGTCTCGCTCGGCGCCCCCATCCGCCGCGCAGGGCAAGACCCGCGAGCCTGGCTGCGCGAGGCGCTCGCCGCGCTCGATGTCACGAAGATCAGGCATCCGGGGAACTTCCGATACGCCTTCCCTCTTGGCAGCAGCTCCCAGCGTCGCCGGCTGCCGATCGGGCTGCCGCGCACCGCGTACCCCAAAGCCGCCACCGACATCCTTCCGGGCTGAGACCCCCGCTGCAGGCGGGTGCAAATCGGAGTTGACGGGGCATATCGAATGCCTCATACTAGTGAATGTCACATTCACTACTCGTCCACTCTGAGGGAGGACACCATGACCACCAAGACCCGCCGCAGCGGCACCACCCGCCGCACCCCGGAAGAGCGCCGCGCACAGGCCGAGGCGCTCCACGAGCAGCTCACCGCACAGGTCGCCACGCTGGCCGAGAGCGAGAACTGGAAGGCCTGGCTGCGCTTCGCGCGCATCGTCCGCCGGCGCTCGTTCTCCAACCAGATGCTCATCCTCGCGCAGGGCGGCACCCACTGCCTCGGCTACCGCCAGTGGGAGACCCTCGGCCGTCACGTCGTCAAGGGCGCGAAGTCGATCAAGATCTTCGGCTACTCCACCAAGCGGATCGTCGAGGTCGACGAGGCCACCGGAGAAGAGTCCACCAGCAGTCGAGTGATCTACCCGGTGCTCTCCGTGTTCGACGTCCGCGACACCGATGGCGAGCCGCTCCCCGAGCAGCCGGCCATCTACCTCGAGGGCGACGACGTCGCAGGCCTCTTCGACCAGCTCGCCGACTTCATCACCGCGCAGGGCTGGGATGTCGCGCTCGAGGACATCGCACAGGACGGGCTCAACGGGTACACCGATGGCCAGGCCCGACAGATCCGGGTCGACAGCAAGATGGCACCGGCCATGCGCGTCAAGACCCTCCTGCACGAGATCAGTCACGCACTTCTGCACTTCGACGAGGGCAGCACCCGCGAGCACCGCGGAGTGATCGAGACCGAAGCCGAGTCGGTCGCGTACTGCGCCGGTGGCCTCCTCGGACTCGACACGTCCGCGTGGTCGATCGGGTACGTCGCAGGATGGGCCGGCGGTGACGTCGACCTCATCCGCAGCGTCGCCGGCAACGTCCTCCGTGCCGTCAACGCGATCGCCGACGCCATGCTCGGCGCCGACGACCAGGCCGCGGCCGCGTAACAGCCCTCGGGGGGCGGGCTCGCCTATGCCCGCCCCCGAGAATCTCTGTCCGCGAACACCCCGAACTGCGACCTATACCCCTAGACGAATACCCCGGAGGAACCCATGGATCTCGCCCTGTCTACCGCCCGCGACTTCGCTCCCCTTCTGCTGGGCAGCGGCGGCCTCGTCGGCATCCTCGTCACCGTCGACACTGCACGCCGCGCAGAGCGCACGGTACGGCGCAGCCTCAAGTTCCTCGTCACCCTTCTCCTCAGCGTCGCCGCGGTCGCCGCGGCCGTCGTACTCGGCGCCGCCCTCTTCCTCTGAACGGACCACTCATGAACCGCCGAACCACACGCCTCGCCTCCGCCGCCGGCGCTGTTGTCGTCGCCCTGCTCGCTGGCGCGATCGCGATCACCAGCCAGCCCTCCGGCGTCAGCGACCTCACCGACACCGCGCCCGCGCCTGTGCCTGTGCCTACCGCAGAGATCTCCGCGGACGCCGCCGCAGCCCTCGATGAGCTCGAGCAGCTCGTCGTGGCCGATGCAGCCGACCAGGACAGCTACGACCGTGACGCGTTCGGGCAACGCTGGGCCGACATCGACCGCAACGGCTGTGACCAGCGCAACGACGCACTCGCGGCCGCGCTCGAGAACATCACCACCAAGCCCGGCACACACGACTGCGTCGTCCTCACCGGAACGCTTCACGACCCTTACACCGGGCTCACGATCGCCTTCGAGCGCGGCCAGGGCACGAGTGAGCTCGTGCAGATCGACCATGTCGTGCCGCTCGCGTGGGGGTGGCGTCAGGGCGCCGACGAATGGGACGAGGCCCAGCGTGAGCGCTTCGCCAACGATCCTCTCAATCTGCAGGCCACGGACGGCAGCACCAACCAGTCGAAGAGCGATCGCGGCCCCTCCGAATGGATGCCCCCGAACGCGGACTACGGATGCGCCTACGCTGCGCGCTTCGTCGACGTCCTCACCGCCTACCAGCTGACGGTCAACCCGGCCGACTACTCCACGCTCCGCGCGCAGCTCGCCAGCTGCGCCGCATGACCCCCCACCCGAGAGGACTGACAACGATGAGCACTCTGAACAACATCGTCATCACCGATGACACCGGCACCCGTTACAACGATCTCTTCCTCGACATCCCGCTGGACAGCTACGAGATCTCCCGCTCCTCTGTCGGCTTCCATTCCGTCGACGCGATCGTGCCAGCCGACCCCTACTCGACCCGCGCATCCGAAGATGGTCCGCTCGGTGCACTGCTTTTCCGCTGGGCTCAAGCGCACGTCGCCGGCCGCAACTACATCATCAGCTGGCAGTACATCGACGCTCACGACGTCCATACCGTCGCCGTCGCCGACACCACCACTCGCGAGCTGCACTTCGTCAACCTGTTCGGCCACGTCATCGCCGGTCGACGCAGCTACAGGCTCCGTGAGCTCGCCGACGCGCTCGACCTCCTGATCGACGCCAGCTTCGACTGAGGACCAGGCCATGCTTTCCGACGAGGTCGCTCGACAGATCATCCACGGCAGCCCCGAGGGCTACGACCTCGGATGTCAGACCCGCGCCGGATGCGCCAACCACCACCACCCCACGCTCATGACCTGTTTCGCCGCCGCGATCGCCGTCCGCGATGACTGGCGCCTCGCGAAGCTGCCTCGCAACGAACCCCTCCCCAAATCCGCTCGGCGGCTACGCCGCTCCTCCCCCAGAAGCAAGGAAGGAACACCCTCATGACCGACCCCGAGCTCACTGCGTGGCCGGCACTGCGCCTCGGAGATCATGCCCTCATCCGGGAGCGCGCGACAGCACGCGAGCTCGCCGTCACCATCGTCGCTCTGCTCGAGCCGATCGAGGGCGAGGGTGAGGGCCTGGTCGACCACCGGGGCCGCGTCATCCGGCACCACTTCTACGACGCCCGACCCATCGCGGCCGACGTCGATCTCCCCGACCAGCGCGACGTCGACACACGCTTCGCCCGACTGACCGCAGATCTCCTGAACACGAGGACACGATGACCGCACCGCTCACCACCACCGAGACCCGCCTGCTACACAAGTCGCTCGAGCTCGCCGCCGGCTACGCGAACAATGAACGCGACGAGACCGCGATCCTTGAGCTCAGCGCACGCATCCGACAGGCACAGAAGACCATCCCCTCTGCACCGGACGCGCACACCACGATCCTCGCGACGATCGACGCCATAAAGCGCGCAGGACGCCACGAGCAGCTCACCCCTCAGCTGCTCGACCGAGTCGCTGACGAGCTCCTCCAATCCACCCCGCTCTGACCGCCCCGCGCGGTACACTAAGGCGCGGCACCCGGCTGTTGAGCAGGTTCCCTTCCGCCCCTCGGGGCGATGGCTCCTCCTCAGTTGGATCGTTGGTGAATGTGACAATTTCCACGCTCCGGCCGGGTGCCGTTTTCTCTTGCCCCGGTGGCACGCGATCATCGACGATTGCTCACCGGTGGACCAGTCGCCCTCACATACTCCGACCAGGTGCACTCGACAGCGAGCCTCATTGCATCGTCGGGGAAGTAGCCGATCAACACTCGCCGCTCGGGATCGCGATCGAACGTCACGGAACGCAGCAGCCTACGGCCGCGGATCTCGACATGGCGGATGATCGCGATCCTCTTGCTGTGGTCGAACACGTACCAGATCCCCGGCTCCGGCGACGCCTGCAGCTGAGACATCGGAGACCAGTGCTGCACCACAACAGCGAACACTATGCCGGCGCACCGACAGCCCCGTGCCGACGACGACCGCGTGACTCAGCTCGTCAGCGACCCGCCGGATCCGTAGGCGTCGTGGTCATACCGCTGTAGCGCAGCAATGAACTCGGCACTAGTGATCTCATAGCGAGCCACCGCGGCCGCGGCGCCGTGGAACAGAGCAGCGTTGGGATACACACGGCCGCACACTGGGCAGACCGCGAACTCGTCGGGGTCGGCCGAACCAGCAGCATCGAAGGCAAGACGCCCAAGACGATCGGCGCTCCGCCAGTCCTGAGTCCACGAATCATTGCCACAGGCGCAGACCTGATTCTCCCCTTCCTCATCGACCGTCGCGGTCCCATCGACGCGGACGGTCGGGTACGGCCAGCTCACGATGCCGCACTCGCTGCTGTCGCCTTGCGGGGACGTTTCTTCGGCATCGCGAGCTCGTCGACCGTGGTGAGCTTCGCATAGCTGGCGAACAGCGCTCGCAGTCGGTCAGCCTCCGTCGCTATCCCCCGCAGGCCCAGGGCCTTGTCGACAGCAGTGTCGAGCTCACGATGCGCCCGGAGCAGTTCGGGCGACATCGCGAGGGGGTTGTAGTGGTCTGCGAGCGAGCGTTCTGGGCGTAGCGCTCTCGCATCCAGAACGGCTTGCCCCCCGGCGATGATGGCGGCACGCTGCGTGTCGGTGAGGGCGGGCAAGGGGAAAGTGTTCCACGTCAGGGTGCTCGAGAAGCGCAGACGAGACTCAAGGCGACCGCCGATAGTGCGCTGCCAGGTGATGAATGCCGACGACGAGATCACTGCGAAGGCGAGGCCGTCTGGGTCGTCTGCCTTGAAGTTCGCGTCACCGCAGATCACATCAGGGGTGAACAGGGCGGTCGGGAAGAACTTGCGTGTCTCGCTCACATGCCGCGGCACACAGACATAGGGCGTGTCGGGTTGCGACCTTTGACCGAACAGGTGCGGCGTGTCCGCCATCTGTCGCGTGGACTCGGCCTTCGACGCTGCGCGGAACTGACGCACGGCATCCAGCCGCCCGCGGAGTATCGGGGATCGGGCGATGTCGCTGGGGTCAAGATCCACGAGCCACAGGCACCACCGGGGTTCGTTGTGGATGAGCTGTCGGGCGCCGACAAACGGCCGGACGTACTTCGCGGCGATCGGATCTGCCATCACTTCCGCATAGTCGGCCGGCTCGATCAGGAGATTGCCGTCGTCGCGAGCCATGTTCCCGAACACCATCGGAGGGAGAGCCGACGCCAGCGGGCTTCGCCGCTGATCGATTAGCACAATGGGACCGTCGACCAGGTATCCGTTGAGCTGATCCACGACGGGGATCTCGACGGGCTCGCCCTTGAGGTTTCCTGAGTAGTCGAACAGCCGCGCTCTCTTCCTCGACGGCCGGTCAAAACCGATCACCGAGCAATGCACTGCCGCAGCGCCGGGCGCTTCACTGGTCCACGCGAACGTCCGGTGCGCGAACTTGACGCGCCACCCTGCGGCAAACACAGGGCCGAAGAGCGCTGGCACCGGCTCTCCCTGTGCGATCGAGTTTGTCGAGACGAACGCGAACTCGCCTCGGTAGCCGGGACGGCCGAGCAGCTCGAGAGCCTTCGCGTACCAGCCGGTGACATAGTCCAGCCGACCGATGTCGTCCCTCCGCCACACGTCGCGAAGTTCCTGCGCTTGCTCGGTCGAGCGGGTGGCGTGGCCGAGGAAGGGCGGATTGCCCATGATGTACAGGTGCTCAGTCGGTTGTAGGACAGCTGCCCAGTCGACACGCAGCGCGTTGCCGACGACGATGCTCTTGATCTTGTCCAGCGGCAGCGGATCTGGTGCAGATCCAAGCGCCAGCTCCATCGCCTGGTTTGCCTGGTGTTCCACCAGGTGCAGCGCCGTCGCTGCGATCTGCGCGGGCCATTCCTCGAGCTCGATCCCGTGGAAGCTCGACAGCCGCACGGCGAGGTGCTCCTCGGTGAAGAACATTGTGCGGGCCGTCTCACCGGACAGCTCTTGGATCCGCAGCAGAACCTCAAGATCGAGGGCTCGCATCTGTCGGTAGCCGACCACCAGGAAGTTGCCACAGCCGCACGCCGGATCAAGGAATCGCATCAGCCCCATGTCCGCACGCAGCTTCTTGAGCTTGGCGGTGTCGTGGTACCCGTCCGTGAACCGCTGCCGCAGCTCATCGAGGAACATCGGGCCGATGACCTTCATGATGTTGGTCTCGGTGGTGTAGTGCTCGCCGAGCTCACGCCGAGCGGTCTTGTCTTTGACGGCCTGGAAGAGGCTGCCGAAGATGGCCGGCGAGATCGCCGACCAGTTGAACATTGCAGCCGCGATCAGCCGGTCACGCATGCCTGCGTCGAACGACGGGATCGACACCGATTCCTCGAAGACTCCACCGTTGACGTAGGGGAATCGCGAGATTAGCTCGTCGAGGTTTGACTGCCGACGAGACGGCTCACGTCCCATGACCTGGTACAGCAACGACAGCTGAGGCCCGAGGTCGGAACCATCCGTCGCGGTGCGGGTCTCGAGGAACTCGAGGAACAGATCGCGATCCCACACTCCGGCGTCATCGGCGTAGAGGGCGAACAAGGTGCGCACCAGGAACACCGACGCCTCGTGATCGTCGTACCCAGACCCCTCGAGGGCCTCGTAGAGGGACGCCATCAGCTTTGCCGCTTTGATCGACGCAGACTCCTGCGCCTTCGATCCGAAGGTGCGCTCACCGTACCCGGCGAGGAAGGCGAGCACGTCAGCGCGATCCCGCATCTGGGTCAGGGCGAACTCCTGCACACCCTCGCTCTCAGCGTGGAGATCGAGCAGACGGAACCGGCGGAAGTCGCTCGTGATTACCCACCGAGGAACCTCCGGGTCAGGAAGGTCGTCAATGTAGTCGAGCGCCTGCTGCTCAGCCGCGACGAGATCCTTGCCGGCGGACTTCATTTCGATCAGCGCGAGACCAGGGATCAGCGCGTCGATGTATCCGCGCGAGCCGGTCGACGAGCGCTTGACACGCTTCTCGTAGAACGCCGCGCGGGTCTGGGTTATCCCGTACACGCCGAGCAGATCCCGGACGAAGGACTGCGCTTGCTGTCGCTCGTCGCCGGGCTCGTCCTGCCAGTCACGGGTGAACTGCGCAGCGCGGGCTCGGATCTCATTCATCGACAACGACTTCGGCACGATCCCAACGCTATCCGGCCAGACCACTCGCACCCGGTACTACCCGACCTCCGTCCGCAGCGTGGCGGCTGCTTGGCGCCACCACCACAGCGACGACGACGACGACGACGTCTTGACATGAGCGCCGACTGATTCTAGGGTAGTGAATGTCACATTCACCACCTGAGGGGGTCATCATGCGCGCGTTTCCCGTGAACCGCGACACCATCGACCTGTTGGTCACCGCCGCCTACATTTCCACACCCGCCTACCGCAGCAGCACTCCGCGCGAGCTCGCCGAGAACGCCGACCGGATGGGTCAGAGCCTCTGGGATGAGAACTACGCGAGCGTCAGCTACGCGATCAAGCAGCACATCGCCGCACCGCGCTACGAATGGCAGCCGGTCGCCGAGATCGTCCCCCATGCCGATGACGAGCAGGCGTTGCAGATCGAGCGCAGCCGTCTACTGCTCGCCGAAGTCTCCTGCCATCACCCCGGATGGGATCAGTCCCCTGCGCGTGACCTCGTCGAACGCCTCGGCGACGCGATCGCGCGACGGTTCGCTCACCGCCCGCTCGTCGACTCCCCGGACCACCTGGGCGTGAAGGAGTATGAGGGCCTGCATCGCGCCGCCGAGGTCTGGGAACGGGAGATCGGATTCCGCCACCCTCTCACGCACGACGCGGCCGCGCGGGAAGGGAGCCGGCCATGATGCTCACGATCATCCACGCGGCCGCGGAAGGCACCCTCATCGAAGGGACCAGCCGGGGCGACGGCACGGCCGATACTCTCAAGGCCAACGGCTGGCGGTGGAGCCGGGCGCTCGGATCTTGGTACATCCCCCACTCCCGCGACCGCGAACCGAAGATCGCGATCATCAACCGCACCGCCGAGCAGCTCACCGCTGCCGGGTTCGTCGTCGAGATCTCGATCGACTATGAACGCCGGGCCGCGGCCGTCGTCGAGGCTGACCTGGTCGACCGCAGGAACGATCGCGCTGCCGCCCTGGCGGTGCGCGCAGATCGACGACACCAGGACGCCACCGAAGAGGCAGAGCGCGCGGCCCGCGCGCTGCGACGCCTCCCCGAAGGTGGCGAGCCCATCAAGGTCGGACACCACTCGGAGGCCGGCCACCGCCGAGCGATCGGCAAGGCGGACGCGGCGATCCGCCGCTCCATCGACGCCGACGCGGCGGCACGGCGCGCCCAGGTGCGTGCCGACGTCGCGGCCGCGGCGACCGATGCACGGTATGCGCCGATCACCGTGGCGAACCGGATCGAGAAGCTCCGCGCAGATCGCGCCGGCATCCGTCGACGTCTCGACGGGTCAAGCCGCACCCTTCCTGGCGGGTATGTCGAGGTCACGGCTGCAGCCACCGGCGCCTACGCCGAACGGCTCGAGAGGGAGCTGGCCGCGACCGACGATCAGCTCACCTACTGGCAGGAGGTCCGCGCCGAGCAGGTCGCGACCGGCGCGGCCACCGACCACAGCAAGGACACCATCAGCGTCGGCGACCAGATCAAGTACTTCGGCGCCTGGTGCACCGTAACCCGCACCAACCCGAAGAGCGCCACCATCGTCGACGCCTACGGCCACCGCGGCACAGTCCCTTACACGCACATCCGCGAGCACCGTGCCGGCCAGAGCGGAGCGATCTCATGACCATCGCCGCCCGCCCCCGCACGATCCCGGAGCCCACGACTCGTTGGCTCCGCCGTCTCGTAATCGCGCTGCTGTACATCGCAGCCGCGGTCCTCTCTGGGTGGCTCGGGATCCTCGCCGCGCCGATCCTCGATCGCATCATCGTCACCGCCGCGGCGGTGATCCTCGTCCCCATCACCATCGCGCTCGTGATCGACTTCTTCAGCAACCCAGATTGAGCGTCCGATGCCCGCCTACAAGGTCCAATGGCAGCAGCGCGTCGACGTCACCGCCACCGTCACTGTGGAGCTCGACGAGCTCGCCGACTGGGCATGCGAGCATCTCGGGCTGCGCACCCTCGAGGCCGGTGCGCCGGCAGGCGCGGCGCCGGCAGGGGTTCGGATGATGCTCGAGCGGAACGGGCCTCTGCGGGAGCAGCTGCTGCAGCGGTGGGCAGCGGCGCACATGCCGCACAGATGATGTCCCGCTCCGATGAGCAGAGCAGAGGCCCCACCGGCGAAGAGCTGCCGGTGGGGCCTCTGTCGTCAATCACGCGAGCCGTTGCGCGAGCTCGTCGATCTTGTCGGGACGGAAGCCCGACCAGTGATCCTCATCCGTGATGACGACCGGTGCCTGCAGGTAGCCGAGCGACTTGACCTGTTCGAGCGCTGCGGCGTCTTCGCTGAGGTCGACGACGTCGTACTCGATTCCCTTAGCATCGAGCGCGCGGTGTGTCGCGACGCACTGTACGCATGATTTCTTGGTGAACAGCGTGATCGTCTTGTCGCCGTTCGTCAGTGTGGTTGTCATGGGTGATCTCTCCTCCTTCCTGGGTCTCGTTTGCTGAGCATGGCGGGCAGCTCAGACACGGGCAGCCGCGCGGCGCTTGAGCCACACGATGAGCGCGATCGCACCGATCAGGATCGCGAGGATGACGAGGATCTGTCCCCAGCCGAGGCCGACGCCGTCGACGACGGGGATCGCCACGGTTTCACCCTGCTCGAGCAAGTGGTACTTCAACATCCACGCGCGCAGCGGATCGAGGAACATCCCCAGCGACACTGCGCCACTGGCCAGGACGAGCACGGCGATCAGCAGCAGCGAGATCCAGTCGTCTTCCGACACGCTCTGGTTCGACACGCGATTCATCCCTTCTCTCGGGGCCGGTAGGCCCGCAGCATCATGACGGCCACGACGATCAGGCTGCTTCGGGTCGGCGGTAGCTGATCACCGAGTTGTCGAAGAGCGTCAGCAGCCCGTCCTCACCGCTGTCGAGGTCGCGGTATTCGATCGCGAGGTACTCGTCGTCGACGACGTCGGGCTCCACTCCTTCGACCACTCCCCACAGCCCCAGAGTCGCGTCGACGAGCAGGAGATCTCCGACCTCGAGCTCCACCGCGGGGCCCTCGAGGGATTCGCCGTATCCGTCGCCGTCAGCGGCCGCGTCGACGTCCGGTGCATCGTCGTCGACTTCGGGCACGAACCGGACCCGTTCACGAGAGTCCAGTGGGGTGACATTGGAGGGTCGAAGCGCGTCGTGCTTGGTCGTCGACGGTACCGATGCATCCCAAGCGACAATCTCGGCCGAGGACCACTGGAAGTAGTCGGGCTCGAGCTCCTCCCCCTCGCCGTCGTCGGTGAGCTCCGCTTCCGGGTCGCGCACCATCATCCGCTCGTAGTCGGCAGCGTCGGGACGCAGCGCCGCCAGGTGATCCCAGTCCGCCTTGTCGGTGGAGTCGAGCTTGGCGGGGTCGGGGGTGTAGAACGCCTGAATCTCGACGGGCTGAGATTCGGCGTTCAGAGTGACACCGCGGCCACGCTTGTTGCGAGGGATCGCGACACCGACCGCGAAGCTGTCCCACATCATGTTGGCGCCCTGCGGGGAGAGACGACCGAAGCTGACGCGGGCGCCGAAGTTGTCTCGCATCTCACCGCCGAGGAACTCGACGTCGGGGCGCTGCAGACCGAGCAGGATGTGGATCTTCGCCGACCGTGCCAGTCGCGCGAGATCGGAGAGCAGATCGAGAACGGGGGCCTGCGCCGGCGCACCCTTCGGCTTCACCGTCTTGTACCAGCGCTGCACGCGCGCCTTGAACGTCGCGTACTCGTCGATGATCAACGCGAGGGGGTCGAAGTCCTCGAGCCGGGCCGTGCCGTTCTCGAGCTGCGAGTACCGCTCCTCCATGAGCTCGTGCGCAGCGTGCAGCATCCGCACCTGGTGCTCCACCCGCGCGCCGACGAGCTCGACGTTGGGCCAGTCCCGGAATCCGGCGAACTCGATCCGCTTCCCATCGAGTACCCACACCCGCCAGTGAGCGTGCGCGAGATGGGTGAGCACCGTGTGCTGGAAGCTGGTCTTTCCCGATCCGGTTCCACCGATGACGAGGCAATGCGGGGAGACCGCCGGATGCCACGACTGGATCTGACCGTCTTCGTCAGGACCGATCGGGATCTTGAACGCCTTGTAGGCGGCGTGGGTGAGTGCGGCCGCGGGCTCCACTTCGTGCAGGACCATGTCGGGCATCGTCGGTCGGACCTCGAACGTGATCTTGTCGCCCTCGAGATCCCAGTGCGCACGCCACCGGCCAGGGAGCATCGAGGAGACCACCTTCTCGACCTGGGAGCGCCGCGCCGCGATCGCCATCTTCGGTCCCACGTTGTGCTTGACGTCGATCTTCGAGACCGAGCCGTCATCGGCACTCTTCACCGAGACGCTCGCGGTCGGGTCGATGACCAGCTTGACGACCTCGATCGCGCGCTGCTGCTCACGGGAGACCGGATCACTCACGGGTGCGAGCTCGACGACGAGCACGCACCGCCTCGAGTTGTGCTTGCGTACCCGGTACTCGGCACCAAGCCTGCGTGCAAGGCCTGCGAGGATCTGGTCGACGAAGCGGGGGTCGGTGTCATCGACGTGCGAGGCGTACCGGATCTTGATGCGCTCCGGGAGGCCCACCCATCCACGAGTCCACTTCACCGGCACGACGAGAGCACGGGTTGGCTGTGCCGCACCGAGCATCGGAAGGACCGCCTCGATCGCCGGGTCCATCCGCCCTTCCCGTTGGAAGGTCCGCACGCCGGATGCGACCGCGCCGGCGGCGAGCAACACGGCCACGACCCACACCAGCGGGATCAGATCGGTGAACGGGCGCACCGCGTTCAACCCGGTGGCGGCGGTCGCCAGTGCGATGCACAGCAGCGCCGGGATGATCCCGGTCAGCTGACGCCGAGGAAGAACACCCAGAGCCACCGTCGCCGGTGCAGGTGGGCGCGCCGGCGGACGAGATGCCACACGAGTTGTCGTTGCCATTCGAGCCTCCTGAGTGGGCCGAGTACTTCACGACCCTCTTGCGAGGTATAGGCCGGAGATCTGCTCCTTCGCGGACATCGCGGATTCTCCCCGCGTCTGACGCACTCGTGATGTCCCCTGTGCAAGAGTGTGCTCGAGGAGATCGCCACGGCGGCTGGAAAGGGTTATTGCGCCACATCGCGGCGCAGACCAGCGCAATACCTCCGCCACACCCGCGCTTGACACGGGTGATAGGATCAAGCCCGATCGGCGTTCTGCCGCAGGCACGGTTGTCGAATCGAGCTTGAACCCCTCCCCCTGGGAAATATTTCCAGCAGGCACACCCGCGCAGTTATGTGTCGTGTCTCACTCCAGTTGTCCGATTCTCACGGACCTGTCGAGTCGTCTCACTCCACTTGTCGGATTCTCACTCCAGTTGTCCGATGCTCGGCGCGCCGCGTAGTGCTGCTTCGAGGCGGGAGCAGCAGGGTCGGATTCGTGACAACTCGTGTGAGACAGACCGCTCTGCCGGGACTGCACCGCGAATGAGAGAAGTCCCGGTCAGCCCATCCGAGATCCGACAAGTCAAGCGAGATCCGACATTATGGCGCAATACTGCGCCGCACATCGGCGGCATACTGCACCGCACACCCGGTGCAACACGTCGCCGTGGCGCGGAGTCGGGTCAGTCGTTGGAGTCGGTCGGCGGGGTCTGCGCCTGTCGCCGGCGCTCCCACTCGCCTCGCAGCCATTCGCCCTGTCGTTGTGCTGCAGCGCGGCTGATCCCTCGCGCCTTGGCCGGCGCCGGCGGGAACGGGGCACCCTCGTTGTAGAGCTGCTCAAGGCGGTCGGCTTCCCGCATGAAGGCGACCTCGACGAGACCGGCCAGCGCGGGCGCACCCTCCGGCTCATCCCTCGTCGACCACCACGCAGCCTTGAGGCGCGCGTGCAGCGCGACCGGCAGGTAGTAGGTCTGATGGCGGTATCCCGCGGCTCCTCTTGGGTTCACACCCTGGGCACGGTCGGGGGCAGGAGGGAAAGGGGAGCCGGCGTTGTAGAGCTGCTCGAGGCGGTTGGTCTCGCGGCCGATGGCGACCTCGACGAGACCGGCCAGCGCGGGCGCACCCTCCGGCTCATCCCTCGTCGACCACCACGCAGCCTTGAGCCGTGCATGCAGCGCGACCGGCAGGAAGTATGCGATCGAGCGGTAGCCGGTGGCCGACACTGACCCGGCGGGTCGGTCGGTGTCACCAGCGGCGTTGACATCTGTTGAGGGCACGAGTCACCGTCTGGGTGGGAGAGGCTTCGGCCCCGTTTCGGGCCGGGGCTGCCCCCAGCCTACAGGCCGGTTTCCAGGCCGTCAGGAGGGTTACATGCCGCGAGTTGACTCGGTTTTCCAGGGGGGTCAGAGGCGTCGGCAAGTGCCGTCTGTGGGACAGATCTCGATGCCATACAGGCGGAGGAACTCTTCGGGGTTCACGTAGCCGGCGTACTGCGAGGGGGCACCGAGTGCAGTCGCCTCCTGCAGCCCGGCGACGGCCTGATTCGTCGTCCCGTTCTTGTTGACGGCCAGGTGCAGGTGGCATCCCCCACTGGGCGGCACGTTCCCGACGACACCGATCTGCTGGCCGGCGGTGACGGTGTCTCCGACGTCGACGAGCCGCTCGCTCTTGTACATATGCAGGTAGGACACCACGAACCCATCGGGGTGCTTGATCGACAACCACAGTGAGCTGCTGAGAGTCACCGTGCCCGGCAGGACCGCGTAGACAGGGTCGCCGCACGGGTTTGGCCAGCGCTGCAGGTCGATTCCGACATGCCAACTCGACGCACCCGGAACGGTGATGTCGCGCGGCCCGTAGCCGGAGGTCATCTGGTAGCCGGCCGCAAGGGGGAAAGCGGCCTGCCCGACGACAGTGCTGCTGTCGCAGCTGATCGACCCGCCGACCGCGGTGATGATCTGCTGTGCTGCGGGCTCCCACTTGTCGTAAGCGGTCGGGTATGCGGAGACCTGCACGGTCTGCGCGGCCTCCCCCAGCCCCATGTCCTCCCAGCCGGGGATGTCGAGCAGCCCACGCGGCGATCCGCCGTTGGGGCCCTCCTCGCCGCCGAAGAACGCCTTGGCTGCGTAGAGGGGGTCCATGAGCTCCTCGACGGTGCCCCAGCCCGACACACGCTGCTGGAAGTAGTTGACGGAGTCGTGGTCGCTGCCGACCGCGTCGTGCGGGTAATCGAGGGACTCAGGCACGGAGGAGTTGGCGTACATCTTCAAGCCGGACTCCTGCAGCGCGGTCATGATCGCGATCTGCTGGCCCCGCGCGGACACGCCCAGTGAGCGGGCGACCGAGAGGATGGTGGCCGCGTGGCCGAGCTCCGTCGCACCGAGGGTGCGGGTCGATCCTCCTGTGGTCTGGACCTCGAGCTTGTCGGTGGTCAGCGACCCCGCGGTGCACTGCGACGACCCACCGCCGGAGGCGCCGGCGATCGCCATCATCAGGAACATCGTGTAGCCGGCGAAGAGCACCACCGGCACCAGCACGAGCGCGATCACCCAGAGGACGACCTTGCGCGAACCACCACCGTCCCCGTCGTCTCCCCCATTGACGGCGCCGGCGACGTCGGCAGAGCGCTCGAGTACTCCCGATGCGGACATGCGGGGTTACTTCTGTGCGATCGCGAGCCGGGCGCGCATCTCACCGCTGCGCGGAGAGCGAGGCGCGCGCGCCGGCAGGGACGAGATGTCGACGACACCTGACGAGGGGCGCCGTTCGATGTGTCCCATGCCCGAGGAGTCGACGACGATCCGTCGAGGACCGTCCGGGGTGCGCGTGGGCGCCGGGCCCTGGTCGACGACCATCGAGACCACCTTCGGGTCGCCCGCAGCTCGCGGCTTGCTCGCGCCTGCCGCGGCCGCGGAGACAGCCTTCGACGCTCCCTTGCTCGCGACTCGGCCACCGACCTCGAGCGCCGCGGCGCCGGCGGCGCCGGCCACACCGCCCGCTGCGGCACCCTTGCCGATCCGCGCGGCCGTGAAGACCAGGTCCGCGGTCTTCGAGGCCTTGGCGGCAGCACCCGCGCCAGCGCCGCCCCCAGAGCCCATCTGAGGCGACGGGAGGGCGGGACGGCTCGGTGAGCCGCCAGAGGGCGTCGAGGGCGGCTTGGGAGCCGCGGGCGGGCGTGTAGCGGTCATTGTGCCGATGTCCTGCGCAGCCCCCGCGCCGAAGTTGATGGAGCGCGCGTCGACCTTGTTGTCAGGGCGACGCAGCGCCGCGGCCGCGACGGTGGATACGGCGCTCATCGCCGCGACGGTCTTGACCCCGTCGCGCTGCGCCGGCGCGCCCTTGCCGATGCCGTACTTGGAGAGCTGCTCGGCGATCGACCGGCCGGTCTTCTTGGCAATGCGACGCGCTCGGATGATGAGGAACAGCAGCACGATCATCACCAGCGTCGCAAAGGTCATCTGCGCGACGAGCGGGATTCCCAGGCTGCTGAGCCCGGTGATCGCTGCGACGGTGAGCTTGAGGACGGCCGCCATGACGACTGCCATGAAGACGATGGCGACCAGGCCCATGAAGGTGTCGGCGAGGGACTTCCACAGCGGGTATCGGTTGACCGGGAGGATCCCGATGTAGACGTTCCACATGGTCTTGAGTGCGGAGATCAGGAAGCCGAGAACCGTGACTAGGAACAGCACCCCGAAGGCCATCGGCAGGATGAACAGGGTGAGCGCTCCGGGGGTCATCGTGACGGCCGTGAGCACCTGGCCGAAGTTCGGATTCTGGTTGAACGTCTTCGCCGCCTCGTCGCACCCGCCGACCGCGTCACGGACCTCGTTGCCGCCGGTCTGGATGGGCGCCGAGTTGGTCATCGTGTCGGTGAACGTCGCGGCGCACTGCCCCTCGAGGGCGTGGCCGAACGCGATCGTCTGCGCAGGGATCTTCACGAAGATGTCGACCAGCTGCGACGTGACCGCAGCTGACAGCAGGTTCTCGGAGTCGAGCTCCGTGCTGTTGATGTCGTCGGTGACGACGACGGCAGCGATCTGACCGCCGTACTCCTGGGCGGTGTCGAATGCTCCGCCTGCGGCGGTGAGCGAGGCGATCGGGTTAGCGAGCAGACCGGTCGCCAGCACCGCACAGCACGCAGAGATGAACAACTCCGCCCACCCGGTGGAGTGCCGGCCGAGCATGATCGCCAGGCCCGCGACACCGCCGGCGATCGTCAGCGCGAACGGGATCCATGCGATCTCGCCGAGGAAGTCCTGCAAGAGGTCGGCCAGCGCGCCGAACGGTGCCGCGACGATGTCGACCCACTCGAAGGAGAGCAGCCAGTTGCAGAACCAGATCATCCACGACACCAGACCCAGATGCCCGGTCCAGATCGGGTCGATCCACATGGAGATGAAGAACTTCCCCATCGTGAACACATCGCCGCGGTCCAGTGGAAGCACCGTGTAGTTGGTCAGCGGGACGCCGTCGCTGTCAGTGATGTCGCCGCCGAGCATGAACGGGGACGAGCCGCCGCCGTCAGCGGCGAAGGCCCAGTACGTGTTGCCGAACAGGACCAGGAACAGGTCGATCAGGACGACGGCGATGACCTTGCTCCACCGCGGGTGATCGTGCGCCCAGAAACGGACCCGCCAGAACGCGCCGCCCAGAGTCTCGAAGGTGTGCCGGTAGAAGGTGATCATGGTGTCACCAGAGACGGGGTCGACAGCACGGCTTCGCGGCGGTCGGGGCGCTCGGGCAGCGTCTTGCGGAACTTCCCGATTCGACCGCGCTGGTCACGGATCAGTCCCTCGCCGCGCCGCTCCGGGGCGACCTTTCCGTCCGCCCCGAGCGGGGACAGGTCTTCGGTGACCACCTGGACCATCGCCGGGTCCGCGGGCTCGCCGGTCAGCCACTCGATCGCGCGGCGAGCGAGCTCCTTGTCGGTCTGGCGCATCACGTAGCGGGTCTTGAGCAGGCCTCGGGTCTGGGTTTCTCCGAAGTCGGCGGGGTCGTGCGAGCCGAGGGCGAAGAACGCGCGGTGCTTGCGACCGTCGCGGATGCCGATGCGCAGGTCGCGCTCTCCCTCCGGTGACTGGGTGATGTGGTGGCACTCGTCGAAGTAGGCGCCGGCGAGCTCGCCGGGGTTCATGAAGCAGACCTCGCGGGAGATCCCCATGAGCATCGCGTACATGGCGCGGCCGTAGATCTTTTCCAGGGGCATCTCCTCGAACAGGTGCGCGTGCTCGAGCTCGGTCTTGTCTGGCAGCGACAGCCCATGGGTGAGGAAGACCAGGGCACGCGATTTCAGGTCGACAGCGGTCAGCCCGTCATTGAAGAGAACCTCGCCGATGTCCTTCGACGCGACCAGGTTGATCAGGCCCGACAGCTCATCGCTCTCCGCCGAGGAGATCGTCTTGAGGTGCGCCCGCAGGCGACCGAGGCTGGTGATGTCGTGCGCGGCGACGTACTCCGGCTCGAGGAGGCGGGACAGGGCGACGCCTCGGGAGTCGCGGGCCCGGATGCCGAGCATCACCGCGAAGAGCGACTGCACCATGCGTGCGCCGACGAGAGGGCCGAACACCCGCAGCGGGTCCAGCGAGTACTCCGGGGTCATCAGGTCAACGATCGTCGTGGTGTCCGGCCGGAGGCTCTGCGCGAAAACCGCGTACTCCTTGGCCTCTGTGCGGTCGATCGCGACGACGCGGCCGTTGCGGTCGACCGTGTCGCCCATGTCTCCCTTGAGCAGCACGCTCTTGCCGGCGCCGAGCTCGGCGACCACGCCGAAGCTGGCGCTGGTGTCGGCCTGGATACTGCCGTCCGCGTCGCGGAGGATCGGGGTGTGCCGGGCGGTGCTGATGTTCTCGCCGAAGCGGGCGCCCTTCTCGTCTCCGAGCTCGTTGCTGGAAAGCGGAACGCCGGTCGCGAACTCCCGGCCCGTCGTGATCTGGGTGAGCTCACGGACGATGCGCCCGGTGGGCGTGCCGGGGATCATCGCCCACCAAAGCTCCTCCTGACCTCCCAGGGGAGCCTCGAGGAGGAAGTCAGCGCGCTTGTACTCGTCTGCCACGAACCGGCCCTTAGCCTTCGCGAGATCGGCGGTATCTGCCCCCACAGCGAACAGCACCGTCGCCTGAACCTCGACCTCCTTATCGGAGCGGTTGAGGGAGGCGTGGTAGGCGGCCAGCGTCTCCGCGATCTCTCCGAGGTCGGATCCGCCGCCGGTGATCGTCGCGGTGCCCTCCTGGTGCTTGTACTGCTCCTCGAGGGCGGTTTCGGCCTTCTTGTTGCGACGCTTGACCTCGTCGGCGCCGGTGACGGTGAAACGGATCCCCCAGTCGACGTCAAGGGGGAACTGGTCGACGTGTGAGATCCACTCGACGCCGGGCGAAACCCAGCCGGCCTTGGGTGCGGCGACCATGGCCTGCACCACCTGGTAGGACGACGTCTCGTCCGCGTAGGGGCTGTGCACCTTGAGGTAGCGGCGCTTGAACGGGAGGAACTGCTGCCCCTTGGGAAGGTCGCTCTGTCCGCCTTCGTCGAGCCATGGGTTCGGCATCGCGGAGGGCATCTGGAAGTGCGCGAGCTCGTCGACGCCGAATCCGTCCTCGGTACCCTCGGCGGGCGGGACAGGGGCGGCGAGATCTGCGGAGAGGCCGCGCTGCTGCGAGTGAAGGGCGATCCAGATCTGCTCGGCCGGCGTTGCACGGGTCGGCTGGAACGCGGCCGGGATGCGAACCTCGATCTCCTTGGCCATCCGCGCGGCCGCAGCGATCTCGGAGTCGGTAGGCAGCTGACGGGGAAGAGCCAACGTGTCGCGCAGCTTGGTGTCGGCGGCGCGCACTGCCGACCTCGCGCGAGCCTTCATCGAACCGGCCGCGAGCGGGACCGAGAACCAGAACGCGCGCGTTCCAAGCGGGATCTGCTCGAGCGCGTCCAGGGTCAGCTCGACCTCGCGCGCCCAGTCCGGACACTCGTCGATGCGAACACCGTCCAGCATCCGCTCCACGACAGACACCGGATCCAGGTCAGCGCACAGCCCCAGCAGCAGTCCCTCGCCCCGGTGCGCCTGGAAGAGCGCCTGGTGGTGCGCCTTGACGAGCTGCTTTGCCGCCGTGGTGGCGTAGGCATACGGGAGCGGCTGCAGCCGCCACGTAGCCCAGACCACGCCCGAGCGGGTCCACATCAGGTTGCTCGTCATCGCTGTTGCCGGAATCTGCATCGTCGTCTCGTTTCTCAGTCGGTCGGCGTGGCCAGCAGCAGATCGCGACCGCCGCTGAGGGGTGCCGTGATCGGCGTGCCGCCGAGGATGGGGAGGAGGGCTGCGTAGCTCGTGGTAGCGGGGTCCGCACAGATCGGCCCACGCGCGGTCTCCGCCTTGACCACGAGGGTCTTGATGACGTAGCCGCGGCCTCGGCCGATGATGCCGAGCGGGATGTCGGTGTTGTTCATGGTCAGTTGCCTCCTCGGGCTTGCTGCAGCAGGCGCTCGACGCCGCTGACCGCGTGTGCGGGTGCGTGCGCCGGCAGCGGCGTCGAGCGCGGCTGCAGGACCGGCTGCGCCACGACGGGCGCTTCCGGTGCGGGTGCGGTGGTCTCGCTATCCGGGGTGGTGAGCGTGGCTCCGACCGGCTCGGCGATCGTTGTTCCGCCGCCTGCGAAGTGGGGCGGGCGAACCCGCATGGTCACTCCGCGGTAGCGGCCGGCTGCGGGGCGGGTCATCGCGGACAGGCCGCTGGTGATGATGCTCAGCAGGTTCCGGCGTGTGGCCGGGATCCTTCCGGCTCCCCACGCTGCTCCCCAGGACACGAAGGCAGCGACGGGGATATCGACGATCGGAGAGCCAGTCCCCCACACGCTCTGCGTCAGCAGGGCGACGACCAGGACGATCGCCAGGACGACGCCCTGCGTCAGCGTGTAGGGGCCCCCGGGGATCTTCGTGCCGTCGTGGAGACGGCCGATGAACTTTGGGAACCGGCGGCTGCGCGTGTAGAAGCGCGCAACCTCTCTCTCTTCGTCGCGATCGGCCACGTTCGCCCCTTTACGCGACCAGCCGGTAGACCGTGTCGCCGGCCGCGGTGGTGGTCTCGTTGAGCACCAGGGCGTCCGCCGGAGCTGCGATCTGATGGATCGTGACTCCGATGGCGTCGACGGTCTCGGTCTGGATGAGGCCCATGACCCACTCGCCACCGCCGGCGGCGAGGAACATGGCCAGGCCGCACGCGATGCCGGTGATGATGGTCGTCGCCATGGCGAACCGCACCTTGGCGGCGACGACGAAGAAGATCACTGCTGCTGCGAGAAACACGACCGCCCGGAAAGCAGTCGTCGCATCAGCGGTGATCCCGTTGATCCAATCGAACATGGTTGGTGTTCCTTCCTTAGTTGCCGTTACCGGACGGTGTCGGCGTGGGGGTTGTCGATCCCTTGTCGGAGACCGCTTGCGGTGCAAGATCAATGGCGCTGACCTCCCAGCGGGAGGCACGCGCGGTGAGGGTGAGCGTGTACGTCGAGGTCACTTGCTGGTCCAGCGGGCTCAGCAGTGAGACGGTCGCGAGCACCTTGAGGGTGTCGCCATCGCTCGGGGACTCCGTAGGCGTCAGGTCTGACCGCATCTCCTCGACGTTGACCATCACGTAGGGGGCGGGCGAGATCGCCACGAAAGATGTGTCCGGGGCGCTGTATCGGGACAGGTCACCCGAGCCGGCAAGGTACGCGCCGAGGAACGCCGACACTGTCTCCGCGGACGGGTCAGAGGATCCGATGGTCTGCTTGTAGACCAGCGACGTTGTCTCGCCCTGGACGGGAGCGGAGATCTGGGCCGGGAGACCGACTGCCCTCACCGTGTCCCCGTTGACCGCGATCGCCACCTGGAAGTAGCGGCGCGGCCAGCTCGTCGTGCTGGTGTCGTCGGAGTCCGTCACCGACAGCTCCTTGATGTTCGCCGCGACGACGACGTTGACGAAGTCCGAGCCGTCGACGGGCGTGATGGAGACCACGGACAGGTCGCGGTACTCCCAGGCCGTGACCGACAGCTGCCGCAGCGCCGCCAGGTCGACGTAGGTAGCCAGGTCGCCCGGTGCGTCCTTCGTCGCGCTCAGCCACGAGGAGACGAAGCCCTCCGCGTAACCGCCGGCAGCCTGCTGCTGCGTGCTCAGTCCCGCTGCCTGCGCCTCGGGCGCTGCGGCGACGACGGGCGCCGGACGTGCGGCCGCGGCGAAGAGCGCGATAGGCCCACACGCGATCGCGGCGAACAGAAGCGCGGACAGCAGCTTGCCGCCCAGCTGCCGACCATGGGTCCAGCTGCTCCCCTGTGCCGGGACGGTCTTCGTCTCCTTGGCCGGCTTCGACGTCTTCTCACGACGCGCCATTATGCAGCTCCTCCCACTCGCAGCTGCGCCACCCGCAGAGCTGCCGGCACCGCTGCCGAAAGCTCCTCAACCGCCTTCACCACGCGACCATGCGTGGAGGGGTCGAAGGGTGCGTCGAGAGTGCTCGCCACTGCTTCCTCGAACCCCTGGCGCGCACGGATCGCGCGTGCAGCGTCGGGCTTGAATCCTTCCCACATGGCGTCGTCGGCGCTGTCTGCGGTGCTGCTCTCGCTCACGTTTCTGTCCCTTCCGCGGAGTCCTGATGCCTCCCGACCAACGGGGGCATATCTGTATAGGCCGGGTTTTCGGCCCTTCGCGGACATCGCGGATCGAAGAAATCTTGCGTGGATATTGCGCCCATGCAGCGAGGCATGGAAACCGCCCCTGAACAGGTATTTACAGCATCGGATCGCAACTCAGATCCACCGAAGCCAGCATCCGCCGATCGGGCGCTCTCCTGCCCGGCCGGAACTTTCCAGGATCTGAACCAGGGGTGCTGAGGAACGTGGCCCTTCGTCAACCGACGTCACGACGAAGGGCCATTTCTCATGACTGCTTGGGCGAAGACATCACCTCTTGCCGACCAGCTGTTCGATGAGTGGAACAGCTTCCACTCCCACACCACTCACCACTTCGGAACGCTCGGCGAGCTGACTGGCGATGAGGCCGTGAACCTCATCCGGCAGCCGCAAGCTCCCGAACAGCGCGACGCGCTCCTGCTCGAGCTGCTCACCCTCGAGCACGCCGGCGATACCATCGCCGGCCGCGTCCTGCTCAAGTCGTTCATGCCGCTCGCGCTGCGGCTGCCGAGCAGCTGCAGCAGCATGCGCAGCCTGTGGCAGCACTCCCCCGCCGACGCCCGTACCGCGACGATCGGCGTGCTCTGGGAGGTCATTCACACCTACCCGCTCGAGCGGGTCCACTCCGTCTCCGGAAACATCCGCCTCGAGACGATCAAGAACCTCGGAGTCTGGTTCGGCAGCGAGCACAGCGTCGACGCAATGCCGGTCGAAGACGAGCTGCTCGAGAAGATCGCAGGCCCCGACGAGAGCGATGACGTCTTCCGGGATCTGGTGACGATCCTCACCTGGGCGATCGACTCCGGCACCCTCCGCCGCGACGAGGTCCAGCTGCTTGCTCGCATCGAGCTCGCGGAGGGTGATCCCGGTGTGGCGCGTGAGGAAGCAGCTGTCGAGCTCGGCGTCAGCCGGGAGACGCTCAACCGCCGAGTGTGCCGAATCCGCACCAAGCTCATGCAGGCCGTCAGCGGCGACATGGAGGCCAAGGTCTCCTACGCCCCGCGCCGCAGCTGAGCCAACCCGCCATCCAGGGGGCAAGCGCAGTCGACGAGTCGAGCGCTCCCCACAGGCCGGAGCAACACTCCCGCTCCGCCCCCCCAGACAGACAGGGCCTCTGGATGGCCCCCAGGGGCCCTGTCTTCCCCTCCGCCTCACTCGGAGCCCTCCTCATGGCCGAAATCGCCTCAGCAGGCCGCACAGGCCCGTCTACGCCCGCATCCATCGTTTGGATGCCCCACCACGACTCCATGACCAGCCCTCGCGACACCGCGCACCCCACCATCGCCAGCGCCGCGCTACACACGCGCCACCCCGCCGCCATGCTCTGCGCTGTACCCTCGCAGCAACACCGCGATAGCCTCCGCCACTCCCCCGCCAGATCACCGCATCACTTGCGCGATACGCTGAGCAACCCCCGCGCCATACCCGCGCCAGCCATCCGCAATATCAACTGCAATATTCGCGCTATTACATCGCCCTACCCGCGCATGCTGTTGCGCTCTAACGTGCGCATTACGAGCGCCCGGCTGTCGCCTGTACGGCCCCTTACTTGCGCATTGCTTGTGCCCGTATGTAGCCACTATGGCGCGGGTCTTGTTTTAGATGATGCGCACTGTCAAGCGCTCTGCTTGCGTTGTTCTTGCACCGACAGAGCGCGTTCATCGCACAGTTCTAGCGCCGTAGCTCCACATGCTCTAGCGCATGTGTCGCGCCAGACACGCGCGATTGTTGTTGCATATAGGCGTGAATGTGACGCTATACTGGCGCCCATGAACCCGCCACAGTTGCCCCATACCCGCGCCACACATCCGCACACCGCGCGCTCGACTGGCGCGACCGCTGCCAACGCCCTCAGCCGTGGAGGCCGATCGTGAGAATCATCGGCGTCTGCAACCAGAAGGGCGGGGTGGGCAAGACCACCACCGTCATGAACCTCGCGGCCGCGCTGTCCCGCGCTAACAATGTGCTCGTGGTCGACGTCGACCCGCAGCAGTCCGCAGCACGCTGGGCCGAGCGCGCGGGGGATGACCTTCCGTTCGACTTCGCCGCCGACGTCGACCCCAACAACATCATGGGATTGCGTGACCTCGACGGATACGACATCGTCCTCGTCGACACACCTGGCAGCCATGAGAACACCGGCGTTCTCACCGCAGTCCTGCAGGTCGCCGACTTCATCGTCCTGCCGCTCGAAGCGGCCACCATGGCCATCGAGTCCGTCGCGGACACGCTCGCCGAGCACATCATCCCGACTGGGGTGCCCTACCGACTCCTGCTGAACAAGATCGACACCCGCCGAGGCGGGCGGCGACTCGAGGACTGGGAAGAGCAGCTCGACACCGTCGAGTTCATCGAAGGACAGATCGGACTCCCGCGGTTCCAGCGTCACATCCGCCTGTCCGCGAGCATCGAGGACGCTCCCTACGACGGCAAGGTCGTCACGCAGTACACCGATTCCCGCAAGAACCAAGCAGCGATCTCCGACTACACCAGTGTCGCGTTGGAGCTCACATCGCTGTGGGCCAACCAGATGAAGGAGGCCTGACGTGGCACGCCAGGATCTCGGAAAACTCACCCGCCGCGCCGTGCCGACGCCGGCTCCCGCAGAACCCGTGGAGCCCACCGTCGACCAGGCTCCGCCCACCGAGCCCGTCCCTGCAGCGGCGGTCGAACCTGCGGCCGCTCCTGCGAAGAAGCAGGCGCCGCGCAAGCAGCCGACTCGCACGACCCGCGCGGAGGACGAAGACGGGGGAGAGGGGGAGGAGCGGGAGACCGCGACCAAGGGCGTCCCTGTCCACCTTCCGGTCCCGCTGAACGACCGACTGCAGGCGTACATGGCCAAGACGCGCAAGAGCCACCAGACGGTCCTCCTGGACGCCGTCTCGGCCACCTATAAGCGTCTTCCTGAACTGATCCGCCAGGCCACCGCCGGCGGAGAAGAGACTGACGAGGACTGGACGGATCTGTTCAACCGGCAGAAGCGTCCCGCCCCCGTCACTGATGCGGGGCCTCGCGTCAAGCACACCGTGCGCGTTGCCCCGTCGTACCGCGCGATCCTCGATCGCGTCACCGCTGAACTCGATGCTCCCTCCCGGAACTTCGTCATCATCACCGCCTACGAGGCATTCCTTCCGCCTCTCGAATAGACGGTGCGGTGTCCAGCTACAGCAGAAGACCAGCTGTCGCGACAGCGGTATATGAGACACTCACCGAACTGCTTAGACACCTACGCCACATCCGCCCACGTTGAAGGACTGACTTCCAATGACCACCACCACTGACCGCAAGAGCAAGCGCACGAAAGACACCACCGAGCAGGGCGAGCAGAAGCAAGGACTCACTCCTGCAGTCCTGCAGCCGACGAAGTCTCGCCGGCGCCCCGCGATCATCGCCCTCGGCATCGCGCTTGTCCTCCTCGGCGGAATCGGCGTGTGGTGGGTCACCACGAACCTCACCCGCACCGTCAGCGTCATGGCGACCAGCGTCGATGTCTCACGCGGGGAGACGATCACCACAGACGACCTCACGACCATCCAGCTCGCCGGCGGGCAGCAGGTCGACGCCGTCTCCGCCGCGGATGCCGCCGACCTCGTCGGAACCACCGCGCTGGTCGACCTGCCCGCTGGCACCCTCATCACGTCGGCCAACACCGGCGACACCCTCGCGGTGCCGTCCGGCTCCTCGATCGTGGGCGTCACGCTCACCCAGGCGCAGATGCCCGGCTACCAGCTCGCAGCAGGCGACAACGTCCGTGTCGTCGAGACCCCCGTCACTCAGGGCGACCCGCCCGTCGAAACCCCCAAGAGCTTCGACGCCACGGTGTTCACCGCCACCTACGACACTGAGACCCAGGTGTGGGTTGTCGACCTGGTCGTGCCGAACCGTGAAGCACCCGACATCGCCGCTCGTGCCGCCACCGGCCGTGTCGCGCTGGTCATCGACTCGACGGGGGAGTGACCCCGCATGGCGATCATCTTCCTTGCCAGCGCGTCCGGCGCCCCCGGCGTGACCACCGCCGCCGGCGCCCTGGCCCTCAACTGGTCCAAGCCCGTGATCCTCGTCGAGGCTGACACCACCAAGACCAGCAGCATCATCCCCGGACTCATCCGCGGGCAGGTCTACCACAGCACCGGACTGACCGAAGCGGCCGTCGCAGACCAGTACGGCGCTCTGACCCCTGACAAGCTCTGGGAGCAGACCGTCGAGCTCAGCCCCCGCTCAGTGCTCATCCCCGGCTTCAAGAGCCTGCAGGGCGCCGCCGGCGCGGGCCCCCACTTCTGGCGGGCACTGCTCGACGCGCTGCGACCCTACGAGTCCGCCGGTTACGACATCCTCGTCGACGGCGGGCGCCTCCACGTCAACGACCCTCGTCTCCCGCTACTGCGCGAGGCGGACAGCATCACCCTGTTCACCGATCGCACGTTGCCCTCCGTGGCAGCCGTGCTCGCACACTGGCGATCCCTCGACGAGAACCGCAACACCGTCCCCGAGTGGCTGCTGAACACGCTCAACGAGATCGGGCACGCCAGCTACGTGGATCTCCTCGTTACCGAACGCTCCACCACGCAGGAGACCTGGCCTCTCAAGACCGTCACCAAGCAGATCGGCATGAACCTGCTGGGCACCATCCCCTGGGATCCGAAGGGCGCCGCTATCTACTCGGTCGGCGCACCCACCCTCGGTGCCCAGCGCACCCCCTACTCGCGGGCCATCGGCGCACTGCTGCACAGCTACAGCGATGTCCTCAACACCCGCACATACACAACCACCGACTGGGAGGGACAGCAGTGAGCGACTCCACGCCCGACCCTGCAGACCTGGGCAACATCCCGTTCTTCACCGCGCCAGCACCGGCCACCGCGCCGGCACCGGCAACACCGCAGGCACCAACGACCGCACCGGCCGACACGGGCCTGCGCAACCTGGGACACGCCGCCGCGCACCTGACCCGTGCGGCGCAGCGGAACGCTCCGGCCGAAGCCGCCCCCACGACACCTGCTGCTCCGATCGTGCCGACACCGCCCTCCACCCCCGAACGGCCTGCACCCGAGGTCACTCCGCAAACCACCCTCGACGCGCGCAGCGATCTGCCCTGGGCCGACATCGCCGCCATTCGCGACGAGGTCTCCCGTGAGCTCGCCGCGGTATTCAGCGAGTCCATGGACATCACTGCCGAGCAGCGCGAGCAGACAGCGCAGGACCACATCGTTGACCGGGTCCGAGCTCGCGTCGACGACCAGACCCGACGCCCCGGCGAGGGCCGCTGGCCGGCGCCGATGCAGACCGCGATCCGGCAGGCCGTCTTCGACCAGCTGTTCCGCCTGGGTCGGCTGCAGCCGCTCGTCGACGAGCCCGACGTTGAGAACATCCACATCAACGGGTTCGACGACGTCTGGATCTCCTACGCGGACGGCCGCGTGGTCAAGTACCAGTACCCGATCGCCGAGAATGACCGTGAGCTCGAGCGAGAGATCAACCTGCTCGCCGCCCGCTCGGGTGAGGGCGGACGATCGTTCACGAGCGCCCGGCCGCGACTGCACATGGACCTGCCCGGCGGAGCGCGCCTGGCAGCGATCGCCGAACCCGTCGCCACCCGCCCCACGATCGTCATCCGTATCCACCGCCTCGTCGACGTCACCCTCGACCAGCTCGTGGAGCGCGGCACCATCACCCGCCAGGCGGCAGCCTTCCTCCGCGCGGCCGTCATCGCCGGGGTCTCCGTCGTCACCAGCGGCTTCCCCGGCGCAGGCAAGACCACACTGCTGCGCGCGCTCGCCGACTGCATCCCGGCCGAGGAGAAGATCGTCACAATCGAGATGGAGCGTGAGCTCTACCTTCACAAGATCAACGACCGCCACCCTCGAGTGGTCTCGCTCGAGGCGAAGCCGGGGGAGGGGGAGCGTGGCGCCGATGGGCGGCTGCCTGGTGAGATCACCCCCGAAGACCTGGTCTACGACACCCTCCGACTGGACACGCAGCGCTTCATCGTTGGTGAGGTCCGCGGGCCTGAGATCTACGCCATGATGCAGGCCATGCAGTCCGGTGTCGGGTCGCTGTCCACTCTGCACGCCGCCAGCGCAGACGACTCGATCGACCGCATGTCGGCGCTGATGCTGTCGCGCGGCAACAACACGACCCCCGTGTACGCCTACCGGATGATCGAGCAGAACATCAAGATCGTGGTGCAGATCTCGAAGATCATCGACCCCGCTACCGGCAAGCCCCGCCGCGTCGTCACCGAGATCGCCGAGATCCTGCCCGGCGAGGAGCAGAACAACTCCCGCCCTGTGGCTTCTCAGGTGTTCCGCTTCGACCGATCCACCGGCAGCCTCATCACCGCTGACATGCCATCGCCGCGGCTCCTCGAGGAGCTCAAGTTCTACGGCTTCGATCCCGCGAACCTGGGAGTGTGAGATGACTACCGCAACCCTCGCTCTGTGCATCATCGTCGCGGTGGCCGGCGCGATCCTGGTCATCCTCGGCGCCGCCCATAAGCCCAGCACCAGTGGGCTGCCCACGCGCAGCGCACTTCGCGGGAAGGCGACACGCGACTTCACCCGCACGCAGCAGATCCAGCTCGTCGGCGGCGCCGCGGTCGGTCTGGTGTTCGCGCTGATCACCGGATGGTGGCTGCTCGTGATCGCGGTGCCCGTCGCCGCTGTCGGCCTGCCATGGCTGCTGCAGAAGGGCCCCGAGGAGAACACGATCGCCAAGCTCGACGCCCTCGAGTCCTGGACCCGCAGCCTCGCCGGCCTCACCGTCTCCGGTGCCGGCCTCGAACGCACCATCGCCGCATCGCTGAGCAGCTGCCCCGAAGCGATCCGCCCACAGGTCACGCAGCTCGTCGCGCGCATCAACGCCCGGTGGACCACCACCGCGGCGCTGCAGGCGTTTGCCGACGATCTCAACGACGAGACCGCGGACGTGCTCGTGATGCATCTTCTCCGCAAGGCCGAGCTCCGCGGCTCCGGTCTCGCCGCCTCGCTCGAGGATCTCGCCAAGAGCATCTTCGAGCGGGTCAAGATGCGCCGACAGATCGAAGCCGACCGCGCCACCCCGCGCAACGAGGCCAGGTTCGTCGTCTACTTCACCGTCGCGCTGCTCGTACTTCTGGTCCTCGCCCAGCAGTACTCCGCCCCCTACGGCACCCCGATCGGTCAACTCCTGTTCGCCGCGTACCTCGTCAGCTACGCCCTCGTACTGCTGTGGATGCGACGCATCAGCCGCGGCGTGCCGGCACCCCGTCTGCTCGTTGCCTCCGAGAAAGCTGGTGAGAAGTGAACCTCGCACTAATCGTCCTCCCTGGCCTCGTCCTGGGGCTCGGCTTCGCGCTGGTCATCGCCGCACTGGTGCCCACCCAGCCCAGCCTCTCCGCAGCGCTCGATCGGATCGGCACCACCACCGTCGCCGCCGACCCCGCCTACGCCGCCACCCTTGAGAACCGGGTAGGCTCAGCCGTCCTCCGTCGCGTCGGCGACAGCCCCTCGCTCAAGATCCCCACCCGCGATCTGCGCCTGATCGGCATGAGCGTCAACCGGTTCCTGTACCAGAAGGTGCTCTCCGCCGGCCTCGGCCTCATCGCCCCCATCGCGATCGGACTGATCTTCCAAGTCCTCGGCCTGACCGCGTTCTACATCCCCGCACTGTTCGGCATCCCCCTCGCCATCGGCGGCTGGTACCTGCCCAACCTGCTCGTCCGCGACCAAGCCGAAGCCGCCCGCAAGGAGTTCTCCCGCTCGGTCGCCGTCTACATGGAGCTCGTCGGATCCGAACGCATCAGCGGCGCCCCTCCCGGCAAAGCCCTCGAGTCCGCAGCCCAAGTCGGACGCAACTGGGCCTTCGTCCGTATCCGCCAAACCCTCACCGAAGCCCGCTACGCCGGTACCGCCCCCTGGGACGCGCTCGAGCAGCTCTCCGTCGAGATCAACGTCCCCGACCTGGGTGAAATCGCCAAGGTGATCAGGCTCTCAGGGGAGCAAGGAGCATCGGTATATGAGACACTCAGGGCACGGGGGCAGAACCTCCGGGACCGACTTCTGAATGACGAAGTGACGGAGGCGAACAAAGCAACCAACAAGATGACCATCCCGATGACCCTCACCGGCGTCCTCTTCATGCTCCTCCTCGGCACACCGTTCGTTCTCAACGCTTTCTTCTGAAAGGTTGTTTATCCACCGATGTCCGCGAAGGCTCCAAACCGGGGCCTATACCTAGTAGACCAAGCACCACCCACCCAGAGAGAGAAAGGAACCAGGATCCTATGTCGACCCTGAGCCGAGAGTTCCTGTCCCGCATGCGCGGGCGGGCAGCTCGCTTCACCGAAGAGCCCGAACGTGGCTCCATCACCCTCGAGCAGGTCATCTGGACCGCCGGGATCGCGCTCGCCGCGGTGGCCGTCGTGGCGATCATCGTCACCGCGATCAACGCCTACGCCGGTCAGATCCCCACCGGCTGAAAGAGCCACCCGCAGATGGTCCGCACCACCAACCCCGGTCACCGGCAGCGCCTCAGAGAAGCGCTCGCCGGTGATCGGGGTGCGGCCACGCTGCAGAACACGATCATCGCCCCGGTACTGCTGCTCGTCCTCGCGGTCTTCCTGCACCTGGGCATCATCCTTCACGCCAACAACCTCGCCCACGCCGCCGCCACCAGCGCCTACAACGCCGCCCGCGCCTACAACGCCAGCGGAACAGACGGCTCCACCGCCGGCCTCGCTGTCCTGAACCAGTCCGGCTCACCGATCAGCGGCGCGTCCGTCGCGGTCGACCGCGGCGCCAACACCGTGACAGTGACCGTCACCGGCAACGCCCCCTCCTTCGTCCCCGGACTGACCACCAACATCGACGTCACCGTGACCGGCCCCACTGAAAGGTGGGTCAACTGATGCGCACCATCCGCACCCTCATTGCCAAGCTCCGCGACGACCGCGGCTCCGCCGGCCTCGAGATCGCCATCCTCGCCCCGGCCCTCGCCGCCGTGCTCGTGCTGCTCGCAGCTTCCGGACGTCTCGCTCTGGCCGGCAATGCCGTCGAGTCCGCAGCGTCAGCCGCAGCTCGCGAAGCCTCGCTCGCGCGCACCACAGCCGAGGCGCAGGAAGCCGCCGAAGACATGGCGCGGATCTCGATGGAACAGTCCGGCGTCAACTGCACCACCCTCTCCGTCAACATCGACGCCTCTGGCCTGAGCGCCCCGATCGGGACCACCGGCCGAGTCAGTGCGACCGTCTCCTGCACCGTCGCACTCAGCGACGCCGCCATGATCGGCCTCCCCGGCACCCGCGACCTCACAGGCACCGCTGCTTCTCCGGTCGACGCCTACAGGGAGCGGCGATGAAAACCATGATCCAGAGGCTCCAAGCCAAGTTCCGTGACGACAAGGGCGTCGCGACGATCTACTTCGTCATCATGACCGTCGCGTTCCTCGCGATCGTCGGACTCGTCGTCGACGGCGCCGGCAAGGTGCAAGCCAACCAGCAGGCCTACACCACCGCAGCCAGTGCCGCCCGAGCCGCAGCGAACGCGGTCAGCGGCCAAGCGATCATCGACGGCACCACCGCGATCGACAGCAACCGAGCCGTCAGCGCCGCCAACGGCTACCTCGCCGCCGCTGGCGTCGGAGGAAGCGTCGCCGTCAGCGGCGACCGCATCACCGTCACCGTCGACACCGACTACTCGGCAACCTTCCTCCCCGTGCCGTTCCCCGTCCAAGCCACAGCCACCGCAGAGCTGATCACCCAATAGGAGCCCCACCATGAGCATCAAGCGCCTCGCCATCGCCGGCATCATCGCCGCCGCACTGACGCTGACCGCATGCACGGGCACCGGCAACCAGAACCCCACCGCCAGCCCCACAGACACCCCGACCCCCACGCCTACCGCCAGCAACGCACAGGTTCCGCCGCCGGCGAGCGAGGATGAGGCGATCACCGCAGCGGAGACCGTGCTGACCCAGTACTTCGTCACACGGGGCGAGGTCAACGCAGCTGGTGGTACCGATACTGCGCCGCTTGAGGCGTGGGCGACCGGGCGAGCTCTCGAGGTCGCTGTCAACGATGCAGCTGGCATCGCAGAGGGGCCGATTCTCAACGTCGACCAGGTGAACGTCGAAGGCCCCGCAACCACAGAGGGAGCGATCAAGTACGAAACGGTTGCTTCCTACGGGCAGGAGTGGGAAGGCATCGAGAACGGTCTTGTCACGATCAATGCCTGCCAGGACGCGAGCGAGTACAAGGTCTGGGCTAGCGACGGGTCGGAGGCCATGCGCCCCGAAGCTCGCAGCACCTTCGACTACCAGGTCGTCTACGACAGCGAGAGCGAGACCTGGCTGGTTTACAACCTGATCAGTCTGGGGGAGAGCTGCTGACCGTAGCTCGGGAGATCGCATGCTGAAACGACTAGTCACCGCCCTTGCCTCGATCGCCTTGATCGCAGGCACCTTGATGGCCACGGCTGCGCCTGCTAATGCTGCCGGTGGTGTTTGGTGTGACCCGGAGTCTTCGCGTTGCTACCTCACGATCTCGATACCTTCGGATCCGGCGCCGAACCCGGACAGCAACGGGTGGACCCCTGGCGCACCGACCTGCTACTACGAGAACTCGCAGTCTGGCCTTCTGCAGCTGGGCTGGACCGAGGATCAGATTCGAGTGTTCGAGGGCGGCACCTACCAGCGCTTCTACGCGATCATCGACTGCGGTGGATCCGACTCGTACTGGTCGAACACGCGGCAGTGCTACGTCTTTATGAAGGACGGCGTATGGCCGGCCCGCCCGCCGGGCTACTCGCAGGAGGCCGGCTACTACGGCTGCATCATGTTCAACCCGACGCCCGGTGGATCGCCGGGCCTGGGCACGGAGAGCAACTTCTGGGGTGAGACGGTCCCGCCGGGGCTGCGGGTGCTCACTCCGGGTGCCGCTGCTCAACAGCTCATCTCCACGTTCGCCCTGCGCGGCATCGACATCGGCATGGCTCCCGAGGTCAACCCGGAATGGGGTCACCGTCGCGGCTACGTCGGGGTGCCGATCTGGCTCTGGGTCAACAACCCCGAGCCCCTGACCTGGGGCCCCTATACGGAGACCGCGACGCTGGGTGGGCAGACGATCACGGCGACCGCTCAGGCCACGTCCGTTCGCTGGCAGATGGGCGACGGCGCGTCGACGACCTGCGGCAACACCGGCACCCCGTACAACGTCGGCTACGGCATGACGACGTCGCCGACCTGCGGTTACCAGTACACGTCGACCTCGAGCCGGAACCCCGGCGATCGCTTCACGGTCACGGCCACGACGAACTGGACCGTGACGTGGACCTCTCTCGCCGGCCCCGGCGGCACCATCAACCTGACCACCAACAGCGCAGTCGACCTCGAGGTCAACGAGCTGCAGACGGTCATCGTCCCCTGACCCCCAAGGAGGCATCATGAACCGCATCGGAAAGGGCCTCGGGTCGCTGATCCTGCTCGCCGTGCTCCTGGTCGGTATCCCCGCCGGGCTCGTGTTCTTCGCCGGCAACCCGCTGCCGTCGTGGGACGAGCTCGTGGCCGGGTTCACGATGCGCGACTACACCGGATCCTTCCTGATCGGGACGATCATGCCGATCGTCGCGTGGATCGCGTGGGCGACCTTCGCTGTCGGCTTCCTCGCCGAGCTGCCCGCGCAGCTGCGCGGCGTGCCGCGGCCGCGGATCCCTGGCCTCGGCGTCCAGCAGAAGGTCATGGGCGGTCTGCTCGCCGCAGTCATCGCACTGTTCTCGCCCGCGGCCGCGTTTGCGTCAGAGGTACCCACACAGCCTTCGGTGTCGATGAGCACCTCTGTCGTCTCGGTTGCGACCACCGAGGCTGCGACTGAGGAGGCCCCTGTCGTCGAGGCAGGCCCGCAGTACGTGGTGACGGGTACGGACACACTCGCCCGGATCGCGGAGAGCACGCTGGGCGACCGCAGCCGCGCTGCAGAGATCTCCGCGCTCAACCTCGGTGTGCAGCAGGCCGATGGGGGAGCGCTGACCGCATCGGGATGGCTGCAGGAGGGATGGGTGCTCACCCTGCCGGCAGACGCCGTCGTGCCAGCCGCAGCGGATGTCGCGGCAGCGCCTGCAAGCGCCGAGGCGGAGACGGTCACCGAGATCACCTACGAGCAGCGTGCCATCGTCTCCGGCGACACCCTGTGGGACATCGCGGCCGAGGAGCTCGGCGACGGTACCCGCTACCCCGAGATCTTCGAGGCCTCGAAAGACATCGTTCAGCCTGGCGGCGGCACCATCACCGATCCGAACTGGATCTACCCCGGCCAGCAGGTCAACATCCCCGTGGCCACCGTCGTCCCCATCGCTCCGACCGACGACGCGGCGGGCACCACCGGCAGCACTGGCTCGATCGACACGGACGAGGGCGCTGCCGGCGCCGTCGACGTCGACGCAGACGAGGGTGCTGGTGCCGCGGGTGCTGGCGGCGGCGCCGACGAAGGCGCTGGCGCGTCGGGTGCGGATGCCGCGGCCGAGGACGAGGCCACAAGCGGTCTGGGGTTCACCACGGATGCCACCCAGGCGCCCGCCGACGAGGCGCCCGTCGACGAGGCTGCAGCTCCGGCCGCGGCCGTCGACGTCGACGAGGACGACACGAGCGGCATTGAGGACTACTTCCAGGTCGCCACCATCGGAGGCATCGGCGCCACACTCGCCGCCGGCCTCCTCACCCTCCTCGGGTGGCGGCGTCTCAAGCAGCGCCGCGACCGCAAGCCCCGCCAGCGGATCGCGATGCCCGACGAGACGGTGTCCTCCGTGGAGCTCGAGCTGCGCGCCGTGGAGAACCCGCTGGGCGCCGAGGCGGTCGACACAGCCCTGCGCCACCTGGCCGTGTGGGCGCAGGAAACCGGCAGCCGGCTCCCCGCGCTGTACGCCCTCCGCCTCGATGAGAGCTCGGTCGCCGTCTACCTCGACGAGCCGACCGACCTTCCGGCACCGTTCACCCAGTACGACCCCGAAGACAAGCTCGCTTGGATGGTCGCGCTGACCGACCTCGAGCCTCTCGACACGGTCCCGTCCGCGCCGTACCCGGCGCTGGTCATGCTCGGCCACGACGACAACAACGGGCACATCTTCGTCGACCTGGAACGGATCGGTGCGCTCAACGTCACCGGCGCCACCGGAGAGCTGCGCCAGGGCGTGCTTACCGCCATCGCGATCGAGCTCGCCGCGAACACCTGGTCTGAGGACGTCCAGGTCACCCTCGTCGGCGTCGGCGATCGCCTCCCGCTCGCGCTCGGCAGCGGCCGCGTGCGTCACGTCGAGGACACCGACACGCTGCTGCGCAACCTGCACGGACAGGCCGCGGCGGTCGAAGCTGCTCTCGCTGAGCTCGGCGTCGACGGGCTCGAGCAGGCACGTACTACCGGAGCGGATGCGGAGGCCTGGGCGCCGGAAATCATCATCCTCGGCGACAACCCGGACGAAGCCACCCGTGAAGCCATCAGCGAGCTGGTCACCCGGATCCCGCGGGTCGGTATCGCAGCTGTCAGCGCCGGCCACCTGACGGGCAGCTGGAACCTGGCACTCACCGAGGACCGTCGAGCTCAGCTCGAGATCCCCGGCACCGGCGTCGCCATCCCGATCACCCCGCAGCTTGTCGGCACGCGCGAGTACAACGAGATCCTCGCGCTGTTCGACGTCGCCACAGAGGGCGCCGCTACCGGCGTCGCGCTCGACGACGAACTCGAGCTCGACGAGATCCCCGCCGCTGCAGTCGAAGCCGACGAGGTCGAAGCCGAGCAGCTCCCGCTCGTCGACGAGCCCGACGTCGAGATCTCCGAGCCTGTCGCCGCCGAGAAGGAGGCGGAGATCTCCGAGGCGGACGAGGCAGCACCCGCCGCCGTCGACGAGGAGCCGGCGGAGACCGTCACGGTCGACCTGGTCGACGAGGAGGCCGCGGCCGAGCACGACGAGCCGCTCGCGGCGATCACACCGCTGCACCGTGGGCCGTACCTGCAGCTGCTCGGACCCGTCGAGGTTCGCGGCGCGCGTGGAGAGGCGCCGGTGAACCCGAACACCGCCGCGCAGTGGCGATCGGCAATCCGCAAGGGGACCGAGCTGGTCGCGTTCTTGTCGGTGAACCCGAACGCCACCGCCGAGCAGGTACACGCCGTGTTCTGGCCCGGCCAGATCGCCTCGGGCAAGAAGGCAAACGACGACCGCAACGGGCTGACCTCCAAGACTCGCCGCTGGCTCGGACAGAACGATGACGGCGAGCTCTATGTGCCGCTCGTGACGACGGGGGAGTACCGGCTGCACGAGGACGTCCGCTCCGACTGGCAGGACTTCCTCGGTCTCATCGGTGACGAGATCTCTGACACCCCCACCGACCGGCTGCTCGCTGCGCTCGAGCTCGTCAAGGGACAGCCCATCAGCGGCGTCCCCGACAAGCGCTACGTGTTCGCCGACCGGCTGCGCAACGAAATGATCGCGACCATTGGCGACGTCGCCCATGAGGTAGCCACCCGCAGCCTGTCCACAGGGAAGGTCCGACACGCACGCCTCGCCTCCGCGATCGGACGCATGGTCGACCCCATCAACGAGGTCTTCTGGCGTGACGGTCTGCGCGCCGAGCACCAGGCAGGCGACCACGCCGGCGTCGAGCGACTGATCACGCAGCTCGAGCAGAACCTTGCCGCCGTCGACGAGGACTACGAGCCCGACACCGAGACGCAGTCCCTCATCGCTCAGCTGCGACAGCGCCACGCGATCGCCAGCTGACCCATGACCACAACTCGTGAGGCCCCCCAAAGCGCGCGCGCGGGACGTTTCCCGGCGTTGCGGTACCCGCTCGCGGCTGTGGGGGGCTTCGCTCTGTCAGCGGCCATCACAGCGCCCCTGAGCCCCGATCTCGGGCTCACGGTCGGCAGTTGGGTCATGATCAGCGTCTACAGCGTCTACGGGGCGCTCCTGGCGCGCACGGACCTGCAGGAGCGTCGACTGCCCGACGCGCTCACACTCACGCTCGCCGCCTTCCTGACGGGCACCGTCCTCGCTCTCGCGATCACTGCCGGCGCCGGCGGTGCAGCGATCTCTGCAATCAGCGGCGCACTCGGCCTCGCGGTGTTGCTGGCAGCGTTCGGGCTGCTCGGGCAAGTCGGTTTCGGTGACGTGAAACTCGCTCTCAGCGTGGGGCTGCTCACCGGGTGGCACACCTGGTACTTCCCGTTCATCGCAATCGCGGTCGCCTACGTCCTCGCGTTCCCCCACGCGATCATCGCGGCGGTGCGACGCAAGCACGGACACGAGAGCACGGACCTCCCGTTCGGCCCCTACATGATCGCCGCCGGCCTGGTCGTCGCGATCGTCGCCACCCTCGCCACCCTCGCCAGCTGAATGTCCGACGAGTACTACAGCCCCGAAGGGGAGTACCTACGGCGCGTGCTGCGGCGCAGGCGCGCGCGGACCGAAGTCGCGGCCGCGGGCTGGTTCGGCCGCAGACGCGCACGCGACCAGCTCCGTGAGCTCGAAGAGAGCGACGGCCTCGACGATGCAGCACAGCGATGGGCGCGTTCGATGCTGCTGACCGAGATCGCGAACGCCTGGGCGCGGACCTCCCGGCATTCCAACGAGTGGCATCCGCGACTGCTCGAGCACCTTCCGGGCCTCGCCGAGGAGGCCGCGGCCGAGGCTGTGCTGCAGGCCGGTGACGACGAGTTGCTCCACCCGCTGCTCACCGCCGCGGCCGCGGAACAGCTCGCGCGTGAGAACGTCGATCGGGTGAGGCGCGTGGTGGACGACCCGACCATCTACCTGCTGCGCACCACGACGCCAGAGGGGAACCCGATGACCGTGCTGCAGCACGCTGCGAGCGGTCTGCGTGGACGATTCGCCGTCGATCCCTTCGACGGGTTCGGTGACGTGTTCTCGAAGCCCTACGACATCCCGTCGATCAACCCGGACAACCCGCACGACGATGGCAACCGCTGGGAGCTGTACGCGGGTCTCGGCATCGGGCGTCGCCTGTACCTCTCCGCGGCCGACCTCCACCCACACGTCCGCTGGCGTGCCGGTATCCAGAGCCCCTATGCGGCGCCGCTGCGCACCAGGCTGCACGACGCCGACCCGTACCACTGGGGGGCGAGCTGCACCTGGTGCAACGAGCGGCGGATCATCTGGCGCGAAGCCGACCCGACCAAGCTCGCCGAACACCCCATCACGCCGGCGCCGGCCGCGATCGCCCCCCGGATCATCGAAGTCATCACCAGCTCGAGGTAGCAGAGGGTCATCCTCCGTGGATGCTCGCGCCGACGAAGACCGGGGGAGAGGCCACCTGTGGCAGCGCCTCCTCACGGCCGCACACCACGCACGCCAACGCGGCAGGGCGATCGCGCATCACCACACCGCAGCAATGCGGCTGGGTGCCGGCTGCCAGCCAGTCGTGGACCATCCTGCGAAGCTACGCCCCCGCGCGGCCGCGAGCATCGACTTCTCCACAGCACGTTCCCCAGACAGGTGTTTTGTGGCACAATACCTATATGGGAATCGAGTGGCCGGAGTCAGCTGACAAGCACGACATCCCCCACGCTGACGCTCTCTACGCAATGCAGAACGCGACCTACACGAGCACCAAGGTCAAGATCAACGACGGCGACACCCGCAACCAGCGTCGCGTCTTCATCGGCCCACAGCACGCACAGACCGATCGGCTGATCGAAGTGCTCATTGAACTCAAGCCCGGCGGCAACTTCGTCGTCTACCACGTCATGCCGCTGGGCGCCTACTACCGCCGACAGATGGAGGAGGAGAACGAATGACCCTCAGCAAGAAGGACCAGGAGCGCTACGCCACCCTCGCCGCGCTCGAAGAGCAGCCCACCGGCGCGTCAACGCCGGGGGATAGCGCCCACGGCGCCGACGCCGCAGCCATCGGGCAGCAGCTCCTCCTCGAGGCCCTCGGAAGCACACAGGCTGTCGCACGGGCCGTCGGAGGACGACCCCGCGTCGGCGGCACGGCCGCGGGATCCGGCGCGTCCCCGACGATCCGCACCCGCGTCACCCCGACCCGCAAGCGCGAGGTCGACCAGCTGCGCGCGCAGCTGGGGATGAAGACCGACTCCGACGTCGTCCGAGCCGCCCTCGACGAGTACGTGCAACGGCACCTGCAAGCCAGCGCATGACAGCGGGGAATGTCGGAGACGACCACTAGGGTCCGCCCATGCGCGTCATCGGAACCATCCGCAGCACCGCCACAGAGCGGATCACCGTCGAGGCCGGCAGCTACCAGGAAGCGCGCGAGATGCTCGAAGCGCAGATCCCCGAAGGCCACGAACTCATCGCCATCCGCACCGACGACACCGACGCCAGCTGACCATGGGCACACTCGCAGACTCGATACCCGCAGCTCACGCGCGAAGCGCCTGGGCTGCGGGTATCGAGCCCCTGCGTGAGGCGTTCCCACTCCACGCCGACAAGCTCGTCCGCGCGATCGCGTACTCCTACATCGAGCCCCTCCCGACACCGATCTTCATCATCGGGGGAACCCCCACAACCCGAGACGCGCTCGCCGACGCACTCGCCGAGCTCGCCGGCGAGATCGAACGACCACACATCGACCCCCTCACGTTCGCAGGAGTCCGACGTGCCGTCGTGCCCGGCAGGCCACTGGTCCTCACCAGCGCCCCCCACGTCAGCCCCCGCGCACCACTCAGCGCGCTCGACGAGATCGAGATCGAGAGCTTCGTCTCATTCGCCACCCCACTCAGCAAGGCCTCCGCGCTGATCATCGCCAGCTCTCAGACAATTCAGCCGCTCAGCGCCGAGCGCTCCATCACCATCGAGCTTCCCCAGCGTCCGCGCAGCCTTCAACCGCTCCGCTCGCTGGGAAGTGAACCCGCCGCTGCCGGCCGACGCATCATCGCGAGCTATCTGCAGCAGAACGCGCCCCACCTGGATCTCGACCCTCATGGGATCAACATCGCCCGACATCCCGACTTCGCCAAGCCCCGGCGCCTCGACGCCGCGTTCTACCTCGGCGACACGATCCTGAGCACCCTCGGCCTCGATGCTCCCGCCCAGCCCGCGACGTCATGGCTCGGCGAGGACGACCAAATCATCTGGGCCCTACGCGAGGCCGTCAGATACCTGCTCGCCAACGGCGGCGAGCTCACCGACAACGCCAGCCAGACCAAGGAGTGGGTGATCGGACGCACCGACCACCGCTACCTGTATATCCGCCCCACCGAAGCGCTGCCCTTCATCCGGGCCGCGCACGGTGACCCCACCCTCAGCATCAAAGCGATCACCACGACACTGCGCCGGCTACATCTGATCGGCACCAAGACCGGAACCGTGACCGCGCGAATCGGTGGAGAACCCACCCGCGTCTGGAAGATCCCCGCCGATCGAGAGATCTAGCGCGACACGCCGAGCTCAGCGAGCGAAGACGGGCCACACCACCCGAGGAATCCACTCCGAGGAAGCGTCGGATGACACACAACCCTCGTCGACGCAGCAGTATTGCTCGCACGTCGCTGTAACAGCAAAGCCCGACTCGCGCGCAGTGGTACACAATTGAGGTGTACCAACGAAATTAGCGCTGACCTGGGGTTTCATTACCTCTGGTACACCTGCCGATTCGCAAGGTGTACCAAGCATTTTTGCCTTCTGATCAGTGTTTTTATCGCGTTTGGTACACCTGGTACACCTTTTCAGCGGCAGCCCTCACACATGCGCGCCCGCGCGAGGCGTAAAAGGTGTACCAACAGCGAAGCCAAACTTTTTTCGGGAACCGATGTCCGCGAAGCGTCCGAGGCTGGGCCTATACCTGGCATGAGAGCTCAGAGCCGTCTGCGCGACGCACCGAACCAATCCGTGATTCTGAATCAGCTACGTGCTAGAAACAGGGCATGCCAGCCAGAGCGAAGCCAGGACGTCGTTCATACGGCCCTCGCGCCGTCAGGACGGTTCGATATCCGGAGGCCTACGACCCGATCCTCGAACGCCTCGCTGCGGAGTCTGGGATCCCCCTCAGCAGCTGGCTTGCGCTGGCTGTCTCACAGCAGGCCGGGCTTGAGATCCCGGACTACGTCAAGGACGAGTTGGAAAAGGCGGCGCGCGAGCGCGCTACGCGCGAGGCAGAACAGGAGCTCGACATGCTCGACATGCCAAAGTCCGCGTAGAAAGACTCAACCCCCTCCGGTCTGCCAACCATCGGGGGTCTTGAGTGCTTTTGGGTCACAGCCTCCTGCCAGAGGCTGATCAAGTTACTGATGCTGAGTCAGTCAATCCATGATCGGATGTTCATGATTATAGCCGCGATATTGCGGATGTCTAGCGTTGGTGTGGCCGTCGTGTCGCACACGCTGGGCGCTGCAGCGTGCACCCGAGGGGGTGTGCTGCAGCGATGACGCTTGAGTACACCGGCACGTCGACGGCTACGAACTCTCTCGATCGTGTTCTCGAGGCCCTGGACCGGGGCGGGTGGAAGCCCCGCCGGCAGGGAAGCCAGCACATGGCGCTGTGCCCAGTGCACGGCGACGCGATGCCGTCGCTGAGCATCCGCTACGACCGCACCGGCGGCAAGGTGATGTTGCACTGCTTCGGCTGCGGCGATGCCTTCGATCTCCGCGACGTGTGCGGCGCGCTCGGCCTGACCGTCAGCGACCTGTTCGACGCACCGCTGCCCGCCGATCGCCGCACCGGCTCGCGCACCCCGCGGGCGAAGCGGCCCTCGCTGCCGCCGCGGCTGACGCAAGATGAGCTCGCCCCCAAGACTCCGGATCTGACGGGCGCGACATGGCGCCAGGTCAAGGTCTACGAGTACGTCGACGACAACGGCGTCGTCCTGCAGCGCGTGCACCGCGAAGAGACCACCCTGGACGGACAGCGGCACAAGAGGTTCACGCAGAGCTACCGTGGCGCCAACGGCCGGTGGGTCAAGCGCAAGCCCGAAGGCTTTGCGCCCCTCCTGTACAACCTCGCCGCGATCCGCGCAGCGGTCGCCGCCGGCGGCGACGTGTGGCTGCTCGAGGGGGAGAAGGACGCCGACAGCGCGATCGCCGAGGCCCTGGCCGCGACGACGAACGCCGGCGGTGCCACGGCGTTCCCCGCCGAGCTGCTCGAGCAGTTCCGCGGCGCCACCGTCAACCTGGTCGTCGACAACGATCCCGCCGGCGCACAGCGGGCCGCGGCGGTCGGCGCGCAGCTGGCGGAGCTGGGCATCCCGGCACGGATCTACCTGCCCAACCTCGACGACCGCAAGTCGGACTTCACCGACCACATGGACGCCGGCGGCACCGTCGCTACGCTCGTCGAGATCTCCGTCGACGACGCCCGCGCCATGGTCGCCGCGGCCGAGGCAGACAAGCTCGTCCACGGCCGCACCGGCGTCGCCGTGTGCCTCAAGGAAGCGACTGCCCAGCTTGAGCAGAACCAGCAGGACCGGGCAACCTCCGAGCAGCACGCCGAGGCGTGGGCGCGCGAGTCCCTCAACCGCCTCGAGCGGATCCACGCGATCAACCCGGACCTGACCGCGGAGCAACTCAGCGACCGGGGCCGCGTCGCCCTGACCGAGTACGCGGCCGCGGTCGCGGAGGGCGCGCGGATCTCCCGCGACACCTACATCGTCGCAGGTCTCGACGTGCCCCAAGCGGTCGCCTCCTCCGTGGTCGCAACCCGCCCCGTCGTCGACGAGCAGCAGCCGGCAGAGACTATCGAGATCACCCCCTCCGCACCCCTCACGCAGACCGGCAGCGGCGGCGGGGGAGTGTTCTTCGGCAACGACAACCCCGAGGACCAGCCCGAGAAGCGCCCCTTCATCCGAGGCAACCACTACGGCGTGGTTGAGGGGCAGACCGTGCTCATCAAGCACACCCCCGGCGACGAGGACGACCAGTACCATCGGGTCATGCACGGCTGGGCAGAGGTCCAGACAGTCGCCATCGAAGACGACGGCACGGACAACGAGATCGCTCGCCCCCCGCACCTGTACGTGATCAAGTTCTCCCGGTGGGTCCGCAACGATCGCGGCTACCCGATCCGCGACAAGGAGACCGGCCAGTTCCAGACCGAGTCGGTGGTGCTCAAGTACACCGAAGACCAGATCCGCGACGGGTCATGGTCCAAGGCGATGCCCTGGCCTGGGTTCCTCGAGTCGAACAGCCGCCGCGGCGCGGATCAGGCATGGGATGCGATGAACGCGATCAAGCCGCCGCGGAACAACAGCATCGTGCACACCACGGTCGGATGGCGCACCACCGACACCGGCGACTACTTCGTGCACGCGACCGGCGCGATCGCCAAGAACGGCGCGCTCGGCGTCGAGGTCGACGTCGCGACGACCTCCGAAATCTACGCGATGCCCGAGCCGACCACCGACCGCGACCAGCTGCGCCAGGCGTGGCTCGACGGCACCGTGGCGCTGCGGGAATCCGAGCTGCCCGCCCGTGTGATCGCACCGCTGCTCGGCCACTCCTGGACCGCCCCGGTCCTGCCTGGCCCGATCTTGCTGCACCTGGTGGGCGGGTTCGCTTCCTACAAGACCTCACACAGCCGTCTGGCCGTGCAGTACTTCGCCCCGAACCTCACCCACAACACCAAGGGCCTGATCTCCGGCGCATCCGGCGGATCCACCGCGATCGGCCTGCAGCGCACCCTCTCCGCGATCAGCAACGTGCCGGTGATCGTCGACGACTTCGCCCCGGACGGCAACGCCAGCGACGCGATCCGCCGCATCAGCACCCTGGGCCGCACCGTGTTCAACGGCATCGGTCGCATCCGCGGCAAGCAGCGCGGCGGCGCCGAGGCCGACCGCCCGATCCTCGCCAGCATCATCACGTCCGGCGAACTCTCCGCCCAGGGCTCCGCCGACTCCCGCATTGTCAACCTCCCGCTGGATCCCGCCACGCTCAAGAACGGCGGCGTGATCTTCGGTCGCCTCGAGTCCAAGCGCGCCCGCCACGCTCGCGCGCTCATCGGTGCTTCGCTCGTGCAGTGGACGGCCGCGCGCCGTCAGCAGCTCGTCGACGACTTCACCGAGGCCGAAGAGGACAGCGAGCACCGCCTGTGCACGCAGGCCTACTGGCGTGAGGCCATCCCCCGCCAGAACGGGCACGCGGGCCTCCACGACCGCCTCGTGCAGTCTGCCGTGGTCCTGGACCGCGGCATCATGATCATGCTGATGATGCTCCGCGACCTCGACGTCATCAGCGACGACGAGGCCCGCGACTTCTACGGGTGGGCGCGAGCGGGCATCGCCGAGGCGATCAGTCTGCAGGACTCGTCCGCATCCGACCCCGCCGAGCAACTCATGGAGTACCTGCGCGAGGCGATCGCCAACGGCAACGCTCACCTAGCCGGCATGGACGGCACAGTCCCCGACGATGCGAGCTCGCTGGGGTGGGCCGACCAGTCCACCGGAATGAACCCGCAGTGGCGCCCCAACGGGCAGCGCGTCGGCGTCATCAACAAAGACCGCCTCTACCTGTTCCCGACGACGGCCGTCGCCGTGGCCCGTCAGATGTCGCAGCGCGCCGATGAAGCGTTCAGCGACACCAAGACCTCGCTCTCCTCGTCGATGCTCTCCCACGGCTGGCTCATCGCGGACGGCGCCGGCAAGCGCAGCGTCGTCCGCCGCACCGGACGGTCGATGCAGCACCGCGTGTGGGACATCCCACTGTCCGCGCTCACCGGCAGCGGCCCCGACACCCCGAACGACGACACCGGCCTGGACGGGGGAGAAGGCCCCCAGACGCCGCCCGAGAACGACATCCCGTCGCTGTTCGAGGCGCCCAAGGTCGACGAGGCCACAACCACCCCCGAGGCGCCCGCACAGCCCGCCGTGACCGAGCCCCAGCAGCCTGCATCCGCAGAATCACCCGCCGCGCCTGCCCCCCGACCGGCAGCGCCCGCACAGCCCGCCGTCGCGACGTCGGCCGAGGACTTCCGTGCACCGCTCGGCGTGCTCCACACGGACGGGCTGTGGCTGTCCACGGGCGAGCTGATCACCATCCGCGGTCAGCTCGAGCACGCCGGCCAGCTCGCGCAGCTCGCCACCGACCTCAACCTGGGCACCCGCATCAACCAGGGCACCAACGGGGCGCGCAAGACCGAGCGCGGCCAGATCTTCCTCACCATGGAAGCCGCTCTCGCTCTCGGACTCCCGCTGGACACCCTGCCCGAGTCCACCGACTCCGACTACGGCAAGCTGCTGCGCGAAGCCACCAAGGGGCACCCGTTCATCACCATGGCGACCGAGACCGGATTCTCGCTCAGCGGCGACGGATCCATGGCCGGCAGCATCGACATCTGGCGCGAGGATGACCGCCGGATCGGCGCGCACATCGCCCTCATCCCTGCCCAGGACTTTCGCTTCATCAGCACGATCCTCGACGGCGACCCAGACCCCGCGACCATCGCCCGTCGCCTGGGGAAGTTCACCGCGGCGCTCAAGTTCCCCTACCGCAGCAGCGCCGGCACCACCGGCACCAAGCTCATGCGCGCGCTGCTGCCCCGCGACAAGCACGACGAGATCTACTACCCACAGGACCGCCCCGGCCCGGTCAAGGACCAGATGATGGCCGAGGGTGACTTCAACTGGCAGCGCAAGCTCTTCGGCGACGAGCTCGAGCAGCGCTGGGTACACGGCTTCGACCGTGGAGGCTCCTACCTCGCCGCCGCGAGCACCGAGGTCGGCGTCGGAGCCCCCACCCACTACGACGGCCCGCTGCAATTCACCAAGGCCACGAACAAGCCCGGCTACTGGCTGATCACCGCACCGGAACCCGGCAGCTGGCTGATGCCCGACATCTTCGCCGCCCAAGGCATCGTCCGTGACGGGTTCACCGGATCGCAGATCTGGGTCACCACCCCCACGCTCGAGCTCGCGAGCGAAATGGGCCTCGAGCTCGAGATCCACGAAGCCTGGCTGTGGGACCGCAAAGCCAAGGTCTTCGAGGCCTGGTACAAGCGGGTCCGCGACGCCCGCACCACCCTCGACACCACCGACGTCGACGACCAGGCCGCTCGTGACCTCCTCAAGATCGTCTACGCGGCCGCGATCGGCATGCTCGACTACCGCGGCGACCACGACACCCTCGCCGTGTGGGCCCCGCACCGCCACGACATGATCGTCGCGAAGTCCCGCGCCAACATCATCCGCCGCGTCCTCGCCAACGCCGAGCGCACCGGCCGCTGGCCCGTCGCGATCGAGAAGGACACCGTCGTCTACACCAGCGACCACATCGACCCGCTCGAGGCCTGGCCCGGCGACCCGTCCTGGTTCGGCCGCGGCCTCGGTCAGTACAAGTACGAGGGCTCCGACCAGCTCTCGCATCACGCCGAGTTCCTCAACGGCGACGGCACCTACAAGGGCAAGCGACACCTGAATGAGTTGATCTGATGGCACTGAGCAAGGAAGCGCAAGCGCGGCAGCTCGCCGCGATGTTCGAGGGACTCACCGGGCACAAGCTCCCCGAGGTCTCCCGCGACACCAAATCCATGCTCAAGTTCCTCTTCCCCGGCCAGAGCGACCGGTTCCCGATCGCCACGAAGCTCGCCGCCACGAAGCTCGGAGTCTCCCAGGGCACCGTGCAGCGCTGGATCCGCGGGGCGCAGAATCCCCGCGCCGCGATCACCCAGGAGCTCACCAAGCGCGTCCGCCAGTCCGTCACCACCAAGCGCGGCCGCGGTCAGCTCGCCAAGCGCATCCAATCCCAGATCCCCACCCGTCAGCGCACCATCCGCATCAACGCGCTGCAGGGCCCGTCCGCAGACCCCACGGACAAGAAGTACGTCGCCGAACGGTTCAGCAACCTCGATATGTCGCCCTCCGAGCAGCAACAGCTCTATGACGCCTGGGTGCAAGGCGGCGACACCGGCGCCACCGACTACCTCACCGGCCTCTACGACAACCGCTACGTCGACGGTTGGCAGTTCCACGGCATCAAGGGCGTCGAGTTCCGCTGACACGAATGACCCGGCACCACAGCCTCGTCACGCTACGCTGTATGTAGTGAATGTCACGCTTTTATCAGGTGTGACCGGACTGACGACCAGAGAAAGGACCAGCCGATGGCAGCCTCCATGCCCGAGCTCGTCGACTACGCCTACATCGCCGAGAAGCTCAACGTCTCTCAGCAGACGGTGCGCGTCTACGCCACCGGCACCAAGCAGCGCAAGGCCGGCTTCCCCGAGTCGGTCGCACCCAAGACCGCGCGCTCGCCGCTGTTCCGCAAGAAGGACGCCGACGCGTTCATCCAGCGACGCCTCACCGAGACCGCCGGCGACACCGCCCAGGAAGAGGCAGCTCACAGCGCATTCGCCGAGCTCGGCCGCGAGATCAACCTGCGCAGCCGCGAACAGCTGCAGCAGGCCCTCTTCGAGGATCTCAGCCTGCCCCGCACCGAGAAGGACTCCGTCTCGACGCCAGCGCTCAAGAAGCTCTATGCCGACACCGGATCCACCTTCGTCGCCCACGTACTCGCCTACCGCGGCGCTGCAGTCGAGTGATCGCCTCGCGCTCGCCGCAGCGCCGGCACCAGCTCGGTTGACGGAGCGCGCCCACGCCTCTAGGCTGTGAATGTCACATTCACTAGTAGGAGTCAGGTAATGCCAGACGAGATCGACACGCCGGCACCCTTGTGGTTCACCCCCGAGAGCGCCGACGTCGATGCGCTCGAGCAAGCCTGGGGAGCCCACAAGCTCAGCAAAATCATGGGCGCCGCCCTCGGCAGCTTCAACCGGCTCGGCCACGTCAACGCCGGCACCGCCTCCGACACCTTCGGCGTCTCGGAGGGCACCATCCGCCGGTGGATCCGCGACGGAGTTCCTGCCAGTCGACTCGAGCGTGTCATCTCGCTCGTCCGCCCACCACAGGGCGCATTCGACCAGGAGCGCAAGGATCTCGTCTACGCCCGCGGCGCCGTGACCAAGATCACCACCGATCCAGAGAACGCCGTCGCACTCTGGGGCTACAAGGGCTACCTCGAGCAGTGGGATCTCGCGATCATCAAGATCAAGGGAATGCCCGTCCTCACCGTCCGCATGGCCCGCACCGACCGCGACCGCGCCGCAGACAAGCGTCTCGTCGCCGGCGGCGAGCTCGTCGAGCGCGTGACCTTCCCGAGCTACTGGGCAGCCATCGTCGCCCGTAGCGAGCTCCTCGAGGACGTCTACCCCTACCGAGTCCAGCTGCGCAACACGAAGCTCGCCAGCGGCGCTGGCAAGGCTTTCCTCGACGAGGCTCCCCGCAAGACGTTGCGCTCCTACCGGAAGCGTGCCCGCACCAGCGTCCGCAAGACCACCGAACAGAGCGACTGACAGGCGGCAGAGGCATGCTCCGACAGCTCCCGCTCAACCTTCCCGACGAGGACGAGCTTCTCGCCGTCGCCACGATCACGCTCGACGGCGCCGGGGAGTACAGCCTGAGCATCCACAACATCGTCGACGCCCCGCTCAAAATGACGCCCACTCAGCAGGCTCGAGCGCTGCGCATCCTCGCCACCGGTATCGAAGCAGAAGAAGCAGTCGGCAGAGAGCAGACCCCGTGAGCAAGGGGCACACGGGCCCCACGTTCTGGCATGGCGGGTTCCCCGGCCTCACGGTCGGCTCACGCCTCCTGAGTCCCTATGACGCCGCGGCCGCGCGCATCCCGATCTCATACACACCCCGCGATCGGCCGCAAATCGGCCTCGTCTCTCGCACCGATCGCGTTTACTTCAGCACGCGCCAGGAGTTCGCTCGCGCCTTCGCGTTCCAGACCGAGATCACCACACCCTCCGGCACCCTGACATCGCGAGGCACCCTCTACGCCGTCGAGCCGATCGGCGCCACCGAGGAAGATCCCGACTTCGCCGGCCACGAGATCTCATGGTGCGCGCCCGGCGCCATCATCACTGCGATCGTCGAAACCGATGTGCGCATGCGAGCTCGTGACGCAACCCGCGTCATCGGCAGCTACGCCACCTGGGACGACGGTCGACCGATGTACCTCGAGGACGGACGGCTCTGCATCACCTGGCAGATGGAGAGCCTCGGCCTCACTCAGGACACCGTCGACGAGATCGTGCGTCCGTGGACTCCTGTCGAAACCGCACTCGAGCGCATCGCGACAGCCACCCGTACCCATCACCCCCGCTGACCGGGGGAGCCGCGGTGTCGACCGCGCTCGGAATCGAGGCGAGGCCGGCCGAGCGCAGCGAGCCGGACCTGCCGGGCACCGCCACGACAACTGCA
>NZ_JBYSZO010000003.1:0-87707 GCF_058787255.1 Microbacterium sp. FW305-3-2-15-F-LB2
TTCCCCACCGCGCCGGCCGGGGAGTTCCGCGTGGGATGGGTGCAGGGCAACGGCCCCACCGGGTACTTCCACGACAAGGCGCCTGGCGACGTCCTGGCCGCGCAGACCGCCGCCACTGTGCCGCTGTACGGGCAGCCGATGGATTTGCTGGCCTGGCCGGAGGGCGGCGTCGACGCCGACCCGCTCAGTGATCCCGCCGCCGCCGAGGCGTTGGACCGGGTCGTGCGCTCGGCCGAGGCCCCGCTACTGATGAACGCCGCCACCACCCGCGGCGACGATGTCTTCAACACGTCCCTGCTGTGGACTGCGGATCCCACGGACCGGCAGTGGCACGACAAGGTCAACCCGGTCCCGTTCGGGGAGTATGTGCCCGACCGGTGGTTCTACGAGCTGATCGTCCCCGACCTGGTGGGACTGATCCAACGCGAATACACCCCCGGCACCAACCCGCCCATCGTGCAGGTCGGAGATGTCGGGGTGGGGCTGGCGATCTGCTTCGACGTGATCTACGACACCGTGATCTGGGATGGCGCACGTGCGGGCGCGGAGGTGTACGTCTTCCAGACCAACAACGCTGACTTCCGTGGCACCGACGAGAACCTGCAACAGCTCGCGTTCGCCCGCATGCGCGCCATCGAAACCGGCCGCGCGGTCGTCAACGTCTCCACAGTCGGCACTAGCCAGGTCATCGCCCCGGACGGCGCCACCGTCGACAGCATCGGTGTCGACACCGCTGGCGCGTCGATCAGCACTGTCCCGTTGCGCACCGGACTCACCCCGGCGGTGATCCTCGGGCCCTGGCTCACCGCTCTTGTCGTCCTCGCCGCCGCCGGTGCTTTCATGGCGGCGGGATTCTTCCACCGCGCTCGCACGCGTGCGGACGGCGCAGATCGTCCGACTGGCCCGGGGAGTCAGCCATGAACACGCCACGGGTGAGGCCTGCCGGAGGTCGACTTGCCGGGTCGCTGCGAACGCTGGCGACGGGCAGCGTTCTCACCCTTCCTGGTGCCCTGACGGCGGAGGAGTGCGGGTGCGCGCCCACGCCCGCGGAGAGCCGCGCATTCCGGGCTGGTGTGAGCCGGCGCACTCTGCTGACCGCGGGAGCATTGAGGTCGGTCGCCGTCCTGGTCGCCGGCCCGCTGCTGCCGGCAGCGTTCGCGGCGACCTATCCGTCCTGGGAGGAGGTGCAGGCCGCGAAAACGAACGAGGCGACCAAAGCTGCTGAGGTGCAGCGGATCCAGGGCCTCATCCAAAGCCTGACCGGTGACGTGGCGCGCACCCGCACCGCCGCCGAGCAGTCCGCTGGTGCGTTCTACACCGCCCAGCAGGAGTACTTCGACGCATCCATTCGCGCCGACACGTTGCAGTCCCAAGCCGACGTGGAGGCGCAGAACGCGACCGATGCGGCGAACAAGGCCGGCCGCATCGCCGCGCAGCTGTGCCGCGACGGGGGCGACACCACCTCCCTCGAGCTGTTCTTCTCGGGGTCGGCCGCGACCGCGGACGATCTCCTGTCCCGGCTGGGCGTGATGGACAAGCTGCTGGAACGCAACCAGGCCGTCTACGCTGCGGCGCTGACCGCCCGCGACGCCGCGCAGAGCCTGACCGATCAGGCGGTGGTGGCCCGGGATGAGCGCGACCGGCTACAGCAAGTCGCCGAGCAGAAGATGCTCGAGTCGCAGCAGGCCGCCGATGCCGCGCAGGCCGCGCTGGACGCGCAGACCCTCTACCTCGGCGAACTTCAGGCCCAGCTCGCCGCCCTCGAGGACACCACCGCGAAGACTATCGCCGACTATCAGGCCGGGGTGGAGGCTGCTCGCCTCGCCGAGGAGCAGCGGCGAGCGGCGGAGCGCGCCGAAGCGGAACGACTCGCCGCCTCGGGCGGCGGCGGGGGTGTGGTCAGCTCCGGGTGGGCGCGACCGACATCCGGGCACCGCACCTCGGGGTTCGGGCCGCGCAGCTCCCAGTGCGGCAACGGGTACTGCTCGACCAGCTACCACTACGGCGTCGACCTCAGCGGCGGGTGCGGCGCGGGGATCTACGCCGCCGCGGCGGGCACCGTCGTCTACGCCGGCTACAACGGCGGCTACGGCAACTACATCAAGATCGACCACGGCGGCGGGATCGGCACCGGATACGCCCACATCCGCCCCGGCGGCTTCTACGTCGGATACGGCCAACGCGTGAACGCCGGCGACCTGATCGGCAGCGAAGGCAACACCGGCAACGCGTTCGGCTGCAACCTGCACTTCGAGGCCTACGTGAACGGCTCCCCGGTCAACCCCATCACCTTCCTCGCCGACTGCGGCGTGTCCATCTGACCCGAAACGAACCAGGACATCATGACTGACCAGACCACCCCACCAGGCGGCGGCGACCAGCCCCAGACGCCCCCCACGCGCCGCAGCCTCCGCCGCTCCGCCACGCCACCAGCCACCAGCATCATCACCCGCCCGCCACGGCGCCCGCCCGCAGAGAGGTCCGCCCGTGGTCGGGTAGTCGCGCTGCGTCCAGTGCGCTCCCTGGCGGTCCTTATGGTGGTCACCGGCCTGATCGCGACCTTCGCTCTCCCCGCGTATGCCGCCTGGAAGCCGGCGGACCTCGAGATCCCGACACTGCAGCAAGTCGCGTCCGAGGACGTGCAATCCTTGATCGTCGCCTCCGACGCGACTGGGACGCAGCTCACACGGGAGAGCTACTCGGCCACCACCCAGGCGGAGATCGACCAGAAGAAGGCGGCAGAAGCAGCCGCAGAGCGTGCGCGGGCCTCTGCACAGGTCGCCTCGGTGCCCTTCGACTACAGCATCGTGCCGCAAGGCAGCGGAGCCGTGCGGTGGCCGGTGGGCGGTCCGTTCACCGTGACCGACCGCTTCGGTGCTCGAGGCGGCGCGCATATGGGCACCGACATGGTCGCTGCCGGCGGAACCCCCGTCTACGCGTCCGTCGACGGCGTCGTGCGGATCTCACAGGACAGCTACGGCGGATACGGGGTCACCGTCGTGGTGGAATCCGTGCTGAACGGGCAACAGGTGAGCACGGTGTACCCGCACATGCAGACCGGAAGTCGGCAGGTCGCTGCCGGGCAGACCGTCACGGCCGGGCAGCTGGTCGGACTCGTCGGCAGCACGGGACGTTCCACCGCGAACCATCTGCACTTCGAGGTCTACCTCGACGGAACCGCCGTGGACTCGCTGGCTTGGCTGGAAGCGAACGCGGGCTGACCCATGTGCCGCACGGATCTACCGCGCCACCCCGCTCGCGGGCACCCCCTGACCGAAACGACGAAGAGGACGACCCTGCCATGACCGGAACTGACGCGCTCTCCCTGGACGGCATCTCACTGCTGTTGGTGTGGACGGCGATCGCCACCTACTTGCTCGCGTTCATCGCGTACACGATCGACCTGGCCGTGCGCTCCGTCCCCGCCAGCGTCCCGCAGCGGGAGCCTGCCCTGGCCGGCGCCGCCGCCCGGGCGGGCCAGCAGACGGAAAACGCCCAGAGAGCGTCGGTGGACAGTGTTCGCACGCCGCCCGCGCAGCGTCAACGGCTGCTGTGGGCGCGGATCGGGACGTCGCTGACTGTCCTTGCGTTCCTGTTCCACTTGGCCGGCACCATCCTGCGCGGGATCGCCGCGGAGCGGGTGCCGTGGGCGAACATGTACGAGTTTGCGCTGACCGGCACCGTCCTGATCGTCGCCGTATACCTGCTGGTGCTGCGCCGCTACGACCTCCGCTTCCTGGGCGCGTTCCTGATCGGCATGATCGTGCTGCTACTGGGCGGGGCGACCATCACGTTCTACGTCGAGGTCGTTCCGCTGATGGACCCGCTCAAGAGTGTCTGGCTGGTCATCCACGTCTTCGTCGCCTCGCTCGCTACGGCCCTGTTCGCGATCGCCTGCGGGCTCGCGGTCACCCAGCTCATGCAAATCCGCCGGGAACGGCGCGCCGACACAGCCTCGGCTCGTGCCGGGGGCCCGCGGTTCCTGGCGACGCTGCCTAGCGCGGACGCTCTCGAAGCCCTCGCGTACCGGTTCGTGATCGTCGGGTTCGTTTTCTGGACTTTCACCCTGATCGCCGGCGCGATCTGGGCCAACGACTCCTGGGGGCGCTATTGGGGATTCGACACCAAGGAAGTGTGGACCTTCGTGATCTGGGTGCTCTACGCCGGGTACATCCACGCCCGCGCGACCAGAGGGTGGCGCGGCGCCCGCTCCGCCTGGCTGTGCATCATCGGTTTCGTCACGGTGCTATTCAACTTCACGATCGTCAACATGTTCTTCAAGGGTCTCCACGCCTACTCCGGTCTCAGTTGACCCCCACACCGCGCTCACGGAAAGCCCACCAATGCCCCCTACCGCTACCCGTCCCCCTTCCGCGCAGGGCGTAACCGGTCCGCTACTCACTCCGCGCATCCTCCGCACGGTGGGTCCCGCAATCCTCGTTGTAACCGCGCTTGTCGCCCTTGTCGCGGGCCTGGCGTTCGGTGGGGGCGCAGCAGGCCTGCAACTCGGCGACGCTGGCCCCATCGTGCGGTGGGGCCTCCCGACCGCGAAGCTGATCGTGAACCTGGCCGCGGCGGGCATGGTCGGTGTGCTCGTGACGGCGCTCTTTACCCTGCGAGCGGGTGAGCGGGAGTTCGACGTCGCCCTGGATACCGCCTCGATCTCCGCGGCGGTGTTCACCGTGGTCGCCGGGGCGACGGGATTCTTCACCTTCGTTAGCGTGCTCAACCCGGCGCTGGACGCGGGGCCGGTATTCGGGCAGCAGCTCGGCCGGTTCCTCGTCGAGACCGAGGTCGGTCGCACCTGGCTTATCACCACCGTCGCGGGTGCGATGCTCACGGTCCTGACCTTCGCGGTCCGGTCCTGGCCGGCCACGCTTTTCGTGACAGCCGCCGCCGTTGCCGCCCTGGTGCCGATGGGTACGCAAGGGCACTCCGGCGACGACGCGTTCCACCACGAGGCGATGATGGCGCTCATCCTGCATATCATCGGCGCCGCCGTATGGGTCGGCGGACTCTTGCTGCTCGTCGTCGTTCGACCACTTCTGTCGCGGGACCGCCTCGCTGACGTCGTCGCCCGCTACTCAAGCATCGCGCTGGCCGCGTTCATGCTCGTTGCCGTGTCCGGCACAGTGCGTGCCGCAATCGGCCTGCAGGACTGGACGGCGTTGCTCTCCCCGTACGGAACGATCCTCGCCGTGAAGGTGCTGGCGCTGATCGCGCTGGGCTTCTTGGGGGCCTGGTATCGCGCCCGCCTGATCGGCACGATGCGGGATTCCGACCGCATCGGCCGGTCTTTTTGGATGCTCGTCTTCTTCGAGCTGGCGGTCATGGGCCTGGCCAGCGGCGCAGCCGCCGCGCTGGCACGCACACCCCCACCGAACCCGACACCGCTTCCCGAAACCCCGTCCCCTGCGGAACGCCTCACCGGCGCACCGCTGCCCCCCGAGCTCACCATTGACCGATGGTTCACCGCGTGGAACATCGACCTGCTGTGGGCCGTCGTGGCCGCATTCGCGGTCTTCTTTTACCTCGCCGGCGTGTGGCGCCTACGCCGCCGTGGCGACACGTGGCCCGTACACCGCACGATCATGTGGGTCTTGGGGATGGTCCTGTTGGTGTGGGTGACCGGCGGTGTCGTCAACGTCTACCAGGACTACCTGTTCAGCATGCACATGGTGGGGCACATGCTGCTCACCATGGCAATCCCCGTCCTCCTAGTCGCCGGCGCCCCGGTCACGCTCGCGGCCCGGGCGATCCGCAAGCGCGAGGACGGTACCCGTGGGGGGCGGGAATGGATCCTGTGGACCGTGCATTCCCCGGTCGCCCGGATACTGACCAACCCGTTCGTCGCGGCCGGGCTGTTCATCGGGTCACTGTGGGTTTTCTACTACACCGACCTGTTCCGGTGGTCGCTCTACGACCACCTCGGACACCAGTGGATGATCACGCACTTCCTCATTACCGGCTACCTGTTCGTGCTCTCGCTCATCGGCGTTGATCCGGTGCCGTACCGCCTGCCGTACCCGGGGAGGCTGCTGCTGCTCATCGGCATCATGGCGATGCACGCCTTCTTCGGCATTGCGATCATGATGCAGGAAGGCCTCATGATCCCCGAGTGGTTCGGCGCCATGGGTCGAACCTGGGGCGCGACACCGCTAGAAGACCAGTACGCCGGTGGTGGTATTGCCTGGTCGATTGGCGAGATTCCCACCCTCATCCTCGCGATCACTGTGGCGATCCAGTGGAGCCGCAGCGACGACCGCGAAACCAAACGCCGGGATCGACACGCCGACCGCACCGGCGAGGCAGAGCTGGAGGCGTACAACGCCCGCCTCCAGAAGCTTGCCGCGAGCGACGCCCGCCACGGTGGGTGAGAACTTCGCTCCTAACCTCGAACGAACGTTGACGTATCTATCAACGACGATATCATCGTCATATGGCGATGGAACCGCTACAGGTCACCGCACTCGATACGAGCGCCACCGAGGTCTATGCGCATCTGTTCGATGCCCTCGGCGACCCGACTCGACTGGCCGTGTTGCAGCACCTCGCTTCCGGCGAACACCGCGTGCGAGATCTGGTCGAACACATCGGTCTCGCGCAATCCACCGTGAGTAAACACCTGAGCTTCCTGCTCGAGTGTCGTCTGATCACGGTCCGGCCGGAGGGCCGCTCCTCGTGGTACTCCCTGACCGACCCCAACGCAACCGCCGCCCTCATCAACGCGGCTCAATCGCTCCTTAGCGCCACCGGAACCCACGCCCAGCTGCACACCCACCTTCGTGAGCCCCACCTTGCTCGCACCGAGAGAACGGAGATCCGCTAATGGGCACAGGGCACAATCACGGCTCCCCGCCACGCGCCGCAGGCGAACCGCGCGACCACCGAAAGAGGCTCTGGATCGCTTTGGGTCTAACAGCGACCATTGTCGCCGCCCAAGCAATCGGATCCATCGTCACTGGTAGCCTCGCGCTACTCACCGACACTGCACATGCGATCACGGACGCTTCTGGCCTCCTAGTCGCCCTGATCGCTGCAACCCTCATGTTGCGCCCGGCCAACGCAAAACGCACCTGGGGCTTCCGTCGCATCGAGGTCATCGCCGCGATGGGACAAGCGACCCTGCTCCTCCTCGTAGGCGCCTACACCGCCATCGAGGGCATTCGCCGCTTGTTCGAACCGCCCGAGGTTCCGGGAACCGAGCTCCTGGTGTTCGGCATCATCGGCCTCACCGCCAACATCGTCGCAATAGTCCTTCTGTCCTCAACTCGCGGGGCGAACTTCAACATGCGCGCTGCGTTCCTCGAAGTCCTGAACGATGCTCTCGGATCGCTGGGTGTCATCGTGGCAGCAATCGTGATCGCAACCACAGGCTTCATGCAGGCTGACGCGATCGCCGGCTTGGTGATCGCCGCGCTCATCGTGCCGCGGGCCTTCAAACTCCTGCGGGAGACCACCAGCGTCCTCATGGAATTCACGCCTCCCGGGTTGGACCTCGACCAAGTTCGTGCGCACATTCTCAAGCTCGAGCACGTCAAAGACGTCCATGATCTCCACGCTTCGACTGTTGCGACTGGGTTGCCCACTATCAGCGCTCACGTGGTGGTTGAAGACCGGTGCTTCTCCGACGGCCACGCCGCAAACGTGCTGGAGGAAGTGAAGGAATGTGTCGCCGACCACTTCGAGGTCTCCGTGCTTCATTCCACCTTCCAAATCGAAACAGCTCACATCCAGGAGGAGGAGTCGACCTCCGTCACCCACGCGTAGTGCCCGCAGCAGCCGAGGAAAACCTCGTGATCAACAACCCGGAGAGGTCGGCCGCGGACTGCACCTAGAGATGAAGTCCGCATCGGACGACGTAGGCGGACCTCGTCAAGCAGCTCTCGCGTAGCCTCGCTTCAACGACTGTCATCACACACCCACAGGCCCCCAAGTCCGAGAACCCCACCAGGGTCACCACTGACCGCCACCGTCATGCCGCGAGAGCGGACGTCCGGTGTGATTCGCGATGCACCGCGGCCTAGTGGTGGTGTGCGTCGTCGTCGTCTTCGTCGTCATGGTCGTGCTCGTCTTCCAAGAGCATCCCGACTGAGGTGGCGCAGGCGTCGCCGCGCCATGCCTCGATGCCCTCGCGGATCGCGAACGCGGCGATGACGAGGCCGGCGATCGCGTCGGCCCACCACCAACCGAACAAGCTATTGACGACAAGGCCCACCAGTACGGCTGCGGAGAGGTAGGTGCAGATGAGGGTCTGCTTTGAGTCTGCGACGGCCGTGGCCGATCCCAGTTCGCGGCCGGCTCGACGCTCCGCGAGGGAGAGGAACGGCATGATGACGACGCTGAGGGCGGTGATGACGATGCCGAGTGTGGAGTGCTCGACGTCGACCTGGCCGACGAGTGCGAGGACGGACGTGACCGTCACGTACGCGGCGAGGGCGAAGAACGCGACTGCGATCACGCGGAGCGTGCCTTTCTCCCACCGCTCGGGGTCGCGACGGGTGAACTGCCAGGCGACCGCGGCCGCCGACAGAACCTCGATCGTCGAGTCCAGGCCGAACCCGATCAGCGCGGCCGAGGATGCCACCGTGCCGGCAGCGATCGCGACCACGGCCTCGATCAGGTTGTAGGCGATCGTCGCCGTGACAATCCACCGGATGCGGCGTTGCAGCACCTGTCGGCGGTCGTCAGCGATGCGGGAAGCGGTGGTGGTCATGCGCAGGTGCAGCTCTCTCCGGCACAGCAGCCGGGCTCGACGTAGAGGACGACGCGCAGCAGCTCGTCGAGGGCGGGGGCCAGGTGTGCGTCGGCGAGTCGGTACCAGGTGCGTCGACCATCGGGCACGGCCTCGACGAGGCCACAGCCGCGCAGGCACGCGAGCTGGTTCGACATGACCTGACGAGAGACGGCAAGGGCGTCGGCCAGGTCTGAGGGGTAGGCGGGTGCTTCGCGCAGCGCCAGGAGGACGCCCGCGCGTGTCGGGTCAGAGAGTGCGTGGCCGAGGCGGGCAAGTGCAGCCGTGTGCGTCACGGTGGCGGTAGCGGTCGCGGTGGACATGACACCGAGAATACAGAGAACGCTGAATAAACAGAACGCTGTACGCCGGGTGTGAGGTGACTATCCCGTTCTGTTGCGATCGATACCCTAGGGGGGTATGGTATACCTGTGAACGGATACGACGGTAACAAAGACGACCTGCAGAAGCGACTGCGTCGGGTCGAGGGTCAGGTGCGCGGGATCGCCCGAATGATCGACGAAGACAAGTACTGCATCGACATCCTCACGCAGGTGTCTGCCGCGACGAAGGCCCTGGAAACAGTGGCGCTGTCCCTGCTGGGCGACCACCTGAGCCACTGCGTCGCGGAAGCGAGCGCCGAAGGTGGCCAGGTAGCTGCGGAGAAGATCCGTGAGGCCAACGACGCCATCGCCCGACTCGTCCGTTCTTGATCACACCGAATCCCGTTGAAGGAGCACATCATGACTGACCGCATCGACCTCGGTCTGAAAGACACCAACGCCGGCTGCGCCTGCTGCACCACATCCGCAGCGACGGACGCTCCCGCATCGACCTCCGCCGCCGTCACGAAAGACGTCCTGGTAGACGGGATGACGTGCTCGCACTGCGTGTCGAGCGTCACCGAGGAGCTGACCGCGATCGACGGTGTGGAGAACGTCACAGTTGACCTGAACGCCCGCGGTACGTCACGGGTCACCATTCACAGCGCCGCGCCGATCGACTCTGACGCCGTAAAAGCCGCGGTCGAGGAGGCCGGCTACACCGTGGCAGGTAGCCCCGCATGAGCACGGTCGACGTCGAGCTCGATATCTCCGGGATGACGTGCGCGTCGTGCGCGACCCGGATCGAACGCAAGCTGAACAAGCTTCCCGGTGTGGAAGCGTCGGTGAATTACGCCACCGAAAAAGCGCGTGTTCGCGGGCACGACGTCGACCCCGCCACCCTCATCGCCACCGTCGAATCCGCCGGATACCAGGCAGCCCTTCCCGCACCGCCGACGAGCGATGACATCGATGAGAACACCCCGGACCGAGAGGACGGCGAGGTCGGGACGCTGCGGCGGCGCCTGCTGATCAGTACTGCACTGTCGTTGCCGGTGGCGGTGCTGTCGATGGTCCCGGCGTTGCAGTTCGAGTACTGGCAGTGGCTGGCCCTCACGCTCACCGCGCCGGTCGCGGTATGGGGGGCGTGGCCCTTTCACCGGGCCGCGGCGGTCAACGCCCGTCACGGCGCGGCGACCATGGACACCCTCATCAGCGTCGGCGTGATCGCCGCGTTCGGGTGGTCCCTGTACGCACTGTTCTTCGGCGGGGCAGGTATGCCGGGGATGACGATGACCTTTACCCTCGTCGGCGCCCCGCAGGCGGGTGGCCATGAGATCTACCTGGAAGTCGCGGCGCTGGTCACCGTATTCATCCTCGCCGGACGGTACGCCGAAGCACGCGCGAAGAAATCATCGTCGGAGGCGCTGCGGGCGTTGCTGGAGATGGGCGCGAAGCACGCCACAAAGCTCGTCGACGGCGTCGAACGGACGGTGCCGGTCGCGCAGCTCGCGGTCGGAGACACCGTACTGGTTCGACCGGGGGAGAAGGTTCCCTCTGACGGTCTGGTGATCGATGGTTCCTCCGCGATCGACGCCAGCATGCTCACCGGAGAGTCGGTGCCCGTCGAGGTGACCCCCGGTTCCCGTGTCGTCGGCGCCACGGTGAACGTCGGTGGTCGCCTCACGGTCGAAATCACCCGGGTCGGCGCGGACACAGAGCTTGCCCGCATGCGCCGGCTGATGGAGGAAGCCCAGACCGGCAAGGCCAAGGTGCAGCGCATCGCTGACCGCGTCTCTGCCGTCTTCGTCCCCATCGTCATCGGACTGGCCGTGGCCGCGTTCCTCGGCTGGACAATCGCCGGCGCCTCGCTCGAGCTGGCCTTCACCGCTGCCGTTGCCACCCTGATCATCGCCTGCCCCTGCGCTCTCGGGCTCGCCACCCCCACCGCGCTCCTGGTCGGGACCGGCCGCGGTTCCCAGCTGGGCATTCTGATCCGCGGACCGCAGGTGCTGGAGCAGACCCGCACGATCGACACCATCGTGCTCGATAAGACCGGCACCGTCACCACCGGTCAGATGACCGTCACCGACATTCGCCCCGCCCACGACGTCACCCCGGACGAACTGCTGCGCGTTGCCGGGGCGGTCGAGTCGGGATCTGAGCATCCGGTCGCCCGCGCCGTCGTCACTGCTGCACCCGCGAGCGGTTACGCGGACAGCTTCGCGTCGCACGCCGGGTTCGGCGTCCAGGGCATCGTGGACGGGGCGGCGATCGTCGCCGGCCGAGCGTCCTGGCTGGCCGATCAGTGGGGCATCCACCCGCCGGCCGAAGCCGCCGCTGAGCTGCGCGCTCTCGCGCAGAGTGGTACCGCAATCGCGGTCGGTCGCGACGGAGAGTACCTCGGCGCAATCGGGGTGGCCGACACCGTGAAGCCGACCAGCGCCGCCGCGATCACCCGCTTCCAGGCGCTCGGGTTGCGCCCGGTGCTGCTGACCGGCGACAACGCCACCACCGCCGCGCGGATCGCCGCCGAGGTAGGTATCTCCGACGTGCACGCCGAGGTCACTCCCGCCGGAAAGCTCGACGTGATCCGCCAGCTCCAGGACGACGGGCACGTTGTCGCGATGGTCGGTGACGGCGTCAACGACGCCGCCGCCCTCGCCGCCGCCGACCTCGGCCTGGCCATGGGTGGAGGCACGGACGCCGCGATCGCAGCCAGCGACATCACCATCGTCTCCGGCGACCTGACCGTCGTCGTGGACGCGATCCGCCTCGCCCGCCGCACTCTCGACACCATCAAGGGAAACCTGTTCTGGGCGTTCGCGTACAACGTCGCCGCCATTCCGATAGCCATGGCCGGCCTGCTCAATCCTCTCGTCGCTGCGGCGGCGATGGCGTTGTCATCGGTGTTCGTGGTGACCAACAGCCTTCGGCTGCGCCGGTTCCGACCCGACCCGGCACCCGCCCGTACGACCCCCGTTCCCGTGCCCCAACCGGCCTGAACGTGCCGCCGCACCGGCGCACCCAGAGAAGGAGGCTCCGATGAGCCAGCACGACCACCACAACCACCACGCCCCGGCGGCCACCGCCGAACACGACCACGCGGCGATGAGTCACCCGCAGAGCGAAGACGACCGGGCACCCGCCGCCGGACAGTCCGGACACGGCCACGCCGACCACGGCGGGCACGCCGGACACGGCGATCACGTTGCCCGGTTCCGGCGCCTGTTCTGGATCATGCTGATTCTCGCTGTGCCGGTCGTGGGGTTCTCCACGATGTTCTCGATGCTGATTGGATACCCGCTGCCCGACGCCGCATGGGTGGAATGGGTGTCCCCCATCCTCGGCACCGTCATGTATGTGTGGGGTGGCGCCCCGTTCCTCACCGGTGCCGCCAGCGAGCTCCGTGCCCGCAAGCCCGGCATGATGCTCCTCATCGCCCTCGCGATCACCGTCGCATTCCTCGCCTCGTGGGGGGCCAGCATAGGGCTGCTGCACCACGAGCTGGACTTCTGGTGGGAGCTGGCGCTGCTGATCGTCATCATGCTCCTCGGGCACTGGATCGAGATGCGTTCCCTCGCCCAGACCACCTCCGCCCTGGACTCCCTCGCCGCGCTCCTACCCGACGAGGCCGAAAAGGTCGAGGGCGACAGCACTGTCACCGTCGCCCCCGCCGATCTGCAAGTTGGTGACGTCGTCGTTGTCCGCCCCGGCGGGCGGGTCCCCGCGGATGGTCGGGTCGTGCAGGGCGCGGCCAGCATGGACGAGTCGATGATCACTGGCGAATCCCGCCCGGTTCGCCGCAGCGACGGCGACCAGGTCATCGCAGGCACCGTCGCCACCGACTCCGGGGTGAGGGTCGAAATCACTGCGGTCGGGGAGGACACCGCGCTGGCCGGCATCCAGAAACTCGTCACCGAAGCGCAGAACTCCTCCTCTCACGCACAACGCCTCGCGGACCGTGCCGCCGGGTGGCTGTTCTGGTTCGCTCTCGGGGCGGCCGCGATCACAGCCACGGTCTGGACCTTGGTCGGGCTCCCCGACCAAGCCGTGATCCGCACCATCACCGTCCTCGTCATCGCCTGCCCGCATGCCCTGGGCCTTGCCATCCCGCTGGTGGTGTCCATCGCGACCGAGCGCGCCGCCCGCGGCGGTGTGCTCGTGAAAGACCGCCTCGCGCTGGAGAGCATGCGCACCGTCGACACGGTCCTGTTCGACAAGACCGGCACCCTCACCAAGGGCACCCCCGCCGTCACCGCGATCGACCCGGCCGCTGGTATCGACGCAGACGAGCTGCTCACGTGGGCCGCCGCCGCCGAAGCAGACTCGGAACACCCTCTTGCTCGGGCGATCGTGAACGCCGCGCACGAGAAGCAGTTCACCGTTCCCGCTGCCGTCGACTTTGAGTCCTCACCGGCCGTCGGTGTCCGTGCGCGGGTGACCGGTCGCACCGTCCAGGTCGGCGGCCCGTACATGCTGAAGCAGGAGGGCGCGGCCGAGCTGCCGGTCGCGGATGAGTGGCGCAACGAGGGCGCGATCATCCTGCACGTTCTCGTCGACGGGCAGGTCGCAGGGGCATTGCGCCTGGCAGACGAGATCCGTCCCGAATCCCGCGCGGCCGTCGACGCGCTACATCAGCGGGGTGTGCAGGTCGTCATGATCACCGGAGACGCCGAAGCGGTCGCCGCCTCCGTCGCCGCCGACCTCGGTATCGACCGGTTCTTCGCCGGAGTCCGGCCGGAGGACAAGGCGTCCAAGGTCAAGGAGCTTCAAAGCGAAGGCCGCAAGGTCGCCATGGTCGGTGACGGGGTCAACGATGCACCGGCTCTCGCGCAAGCCGACGTCGGTATCGCCATCGGTGCGGGCACTGATGTGGCGATAGCGTCCGCCGGTGTCATTCTTGCCAGTGACGATCCCCGCTCCGTGCTGTCGGTGATCGAGTTGTCTCGCGCCAGCTACCGCAAGATGAAGCAGAACCTGTGGTGGGCCGCCGGGTACAACCTCATCTCCGTCCCCCTGGCCGCCGGGGTGCTCGCCCCCGTCGGGTTTGTGCTGCCGATGTCTGTCGGCGCCATTCTGATGTCGCTGTCCACCATCGTCGTGGCCCTCAATGCTCAACTGCTGCGACGCCTGGACCTCAGCCCGGACGCAGTTGCCGATCGCTGACAGGAGTGACGTACCGTGGAAGGGAGGGAGGTGACATGTCGCTGATCACACTGACAGACCGGCTCCACGCCAGTCGATCCATGGCCCGCACGCTGCTGCTGCTTATCGCGTTGACCGGCGCGGTCATCGTCGGCCTGCTGGCCATGCACTCCCTCAACACCCACACCGCCGCCCAGACCGGCCACCAAGCCACCGTCGCCACCGCCAGCGCCACCGCGGATGATCACCATTCCGGTGCCACCGTGACGGACGAAGGGTGTGCGGATTGTGGCTCAGGCCACGCCGACATGTTGGCCATGGGGTGTGTGCTGGCGCTGCTGGCTAGCGTGCTGCTGCTGGCCCGACTCCGCCCGAGCCAGGTGTGGTTGTCGGTCCTGCCACGCCCGCGGCCACTCAGTGCCGCGCTTCCCGGCAGGCCGAGGCTGCGGCCGCCTTCTCTCACAGCTCTCTGCATCAGTCGTACGTGATGCGGCCGAGCCGGCGCACTCCTGCCGGCTCGGCCTTACGCACCTGTCGATGTGACCGGTGTTCGTTCACGTACCCCTGTATTTGGAGAACCCTGATGAAGATTCGTACCGCAGCGACCGCTGCGCTCACCCTCGCCGCCGCCCTCACCCTCGCTGGCTGCGCCGACGGCTCCGGCTCGGAGTCCATGCCGGGTATGGACCACGGCAGCAGCTCGTCCCCGTCCTCATCGTCCGCGGCGACGGCGGACTTCAACGACGCGGATGTGATGTTCGCGCAGATGATGATCCCCCACCATCAGCAGGCCGTCGAGATGGCTGACATGATCCTGGACAAGGAAGGCATCGACCCGGGTGTGCTGACCCTGGCCTCGGACATCAAGGCCGCCCAGCAGCCCGAGATCGACCAGCTGCAGTCCTGGCTGACCGAGTGGGGGGCCGACATGCCCGATATGGACAGCATGGAGGGCATGGATCACGGCGGCGGCATGATGAGCGAGGACGACATGGCCGCGCTGGAAGCCACCACCGGCGTCGAAGCGTCCCGGCTGTTCCTCGAGCAGATGACGATGCACCATGAAGGCGCGATCGAGATGGCCCAAGACGAAGTCGATAACGGCCAGAACGCTGACGCGGTCGAGATGGCGCAGACCATCGTCGACACGCAGACCGCCGAGATTACCGAGATGCAGGAACTGCTCGCGCAGCTCTAACGCACCCCACCGGTGAGGACGCCCCCGCAAGGCGTCCTCACCCTGGAATCGAAAGGGTGCGAATGCGCATTCACCTGCGCGCGACGGCGAGCTTCGTCGCGCTCACCAGCTTGCTGCTCACCGGCTGCGCCGCAGCCGAACCGGCAGCGACCGGCAGCGACCACGCCGACACGGCGCTGTCTCACGTTCACGCGATCGTGCCCGCGCCAGACGATGACGGCTTCCTTCTCGGCACCCACGAAGGCCTCTACGCCGCCACCACTGACGGGCAACTCGGCCCCCGCGTCGGCAGCTACGGCTTCGACGCGATGGGCCTCACCGCCGTCGATGACACCCTCGTCGCCTCCGGGCACCCCGGCCGGGGTACTCCGGCGGAGCTCGGGGAGGGAAACCTCGGCATCATCCGTAGCCGCGACGGCGGCACGACATGGGAGCCGGTGGCTTTCACGGGCGAGAAAGACTTCCACGTCCTCACCGCCGCACCGGACGGCACCCTGTACGGACAAGAAACCGGTAGCGCCCAGATGCTGGCAAGCACGGACCGCGGCGCCACGTGGTCTTCCACGGGCGCAGCCCTGCTGTCCTTCGCACTGGTCGTCGACGCCACCGGACGCATCATCGCCACGACGCCCGACGGGCCTCAGGTCAGTACCGACCAAGGGGCGACGTTCGGACCGCTGCCAGACGGCCCGATCATGTCCCTCATCGCTGTGTCCCCGGACGGCCAGCAACTGATCGGCGTGGGAAGCAAAGGCAGCTTGTGGAGGAGCACGACACGCGATCCATCGTGGCGAAACATCGCCACGGCGCACGGCTCCGCGCAGGCAATCGCCATTACCGACGCTGGCGACATCCTCATCGTCGACGACAGCGGACTCAGCCTGCTGCCCTCCGCCTAGCAACCACTCATCGAAAGACCACAAGCCCCTCCGTCGATCCTCGACCTCGCTCTAGCGTGACCGCACCGGGGGAAGACCCCGAAGAAAGGAAAGCCGCCATGACTGTTGCAGATCAAATGCTCGCCACCCACCCGAAAGTCGGTTTCGCCGCAGCACAGGACGCCCTTCTGCACTGCATCGAGGCGTGCGTCGAATGCGCCCAGGCATGTACCGCCTGCGCAGATGCATGCCTCGGAGAAGACATGGTCGCGGAGCTCGTTGCGTGCATTCGGAAGAACTCGGACTGCGCAGATATCTGCGCCGTCACCGGTGCAGTGCTTTCCCGCCAAACCGCGCCGGATGTCGCGACAGTTCGCGCCTTGCTCGAAGCCTGCCGCACCGCCTGCGCGTCCTGTGCCGCCGAGTGCGAACAGCACGCAGACATGCACGAGCACTGCCGTGTGTGCGCCGAATCCTGCCGCCGCTGCGAGCAGGCATGCACCGACCTTCTTGCTGCTCTCTAAGTCGGCCCAGGTTCGCAGTCGCCCTGTGAACACGACCCGCATCCGCTCCCATCCGAACAGGAGACGTCATCACCTCGAACGACCACTACGACCCGGGTGATGGCGAGGGAGTGGTGGGGGATCATCGCGTTCATCCAGGCGGTGTCGTCGACGGTGATTTGACTGCGGTCAAGGGCGACCCCGCCGGCGAACAGCAGGACGCGTTTTCGGAGGAGGCAGGGGTGTGAGTGTCGTCGCGTTGCACCAGGAGCAGAACGGCCCACCCGAGAAGGCCCAGCGTAGTGAACACGTCAGCCATATTGAAGATGGCAAACCAGTCGACGCCGATGAAGTCGACGACCTCTCCGCTAAGTGGTCCGGTTTGAGCGCGCGTGGTGCGGTCCCACAGGTTGCCGATCGCACCGCCGGCCGCGACGGCCAGGAAGGCGGTGGCGCCCATGTTGCGCCCTCGGACAACTCGGATGACTATCCACGCGAGAAGTCCGCTGGTGAGCGCCATGATGCCGATGACGAGCGGTGCTCCCACGTCACCCCCGAGCCCGAAGGCGACGCCGGGGTTGAATACGAGACGAAGGGTTACCCCAAGGCCGAGCTCGATCTCCTGGCCATTGCCGAGAGAGGACAGCGCCCAGGCCTTCGTGAATTGGTCGACCGCGAAGGCGGCAGCAACAGTGACTGCAGCGACAGCGAGGCGGGCCACCGTGGTCATGACAGAACGTCGATGAGGCGGAGGACCACGCCAGACTCGATCAGGATGTACAGGCCAAGCCCGATGAAGACGGCGGGCACGAGCCAGTGCTCGATCTTTTCAAGAGCCTCGGTGACGGCCTTGTTCGTGCCGACGAAGCGTGCGACGACGCACCACACAGCGACGAGCACCAAGAACACGATGAGTGTGACGATGGTGTCCGGGGCTCTGTTGCAAAGATTGGCGGCAGTCAGAGGTAGGCTGTCGCTCTGCGCCGATCAGGCGGCTGCTGCGAAATGGTGGTTGAGCATGCCCATGGCCTCCGTCAGCGCCGAGGGCCCAATGCCAAAAGCTCTCTCCACAAGGCGCACCTCGCCCCTGATGCCGGGCTGCAGGCACCAGGGGCGAGCCTGTCCTTTGCGCAGGGCTCGCATGACTTCGAATCCCTTGATCGTGGCATAGGCCGTGGGGATCGATTTGAAACCGCGCACCGGCTTGATCAGTATCTTGAGCTTTCCGTGATCGGCCTCGATCACGTTATTGAGATACTTCACCTGCCGGTGGGCCGTCTCCCGGTCCAGCTTTCCTTCGCGCTTCAATTCGGTGATCGCTGCACCATAGCTCGGCGCTTTGTCGGTATTGAGCGTGGCAGGCTTTTCCCAGTGCTTCAGGCCTCGCAGGGCCTTGCCCAGGAACCGCTTCGCTGCCTTGGCGCTGCGGGTCGGCGACAGGTAGAAATCGATCGTGTCGCCCCGCTTGTCGACTGCCCGGTACAGGTAGGTCCACTTGCCCCGCACCTTGACGTAGGTTTCATCCAGGCGCCAGCTCGGATCAAAGCCACGCCGCCAGAACCAGCGCAGCCGCTTCTCCATCTCCGGGGCGTAGCACTGGACCCAGCGATAGATCGTCGTATGGTCGACCGAAATGCCGCGTTCCGCCAGCATTTCCTCAAGGTCGCGATAGCTGATCGGATAGCGACAATACCAGCGCACCGCCCACAGGATCACATCACCCTGGAAATGGCGCCACTTGAAATCCGTCATCGTTCCGTCCGTCCAATCTCCGCCAAGCATGCTCAAGCTTCACGATTTTTGCAACAGAGCCCTTAAATCAGCCAAAAGGTAACCTGGCCGCTTAGAGTCCAGTGCAGCTTCTGAGCTGCGTACCACCCGAGACGAATGAACTGAACAGCATTGACACTACGGCCATAAGTTACCGCTCAAGAACAACGGCGAGCCCTTGGCCGACGCCGATGCAGATCGCGGCGACTGCGACTCCTCCGCCGCGGCGCTTGAGCTCGTGGGCGGCGTGACCGATGATCCGGCCGCCTGAGGCGCCGAGGGGGTGACCGATGGCGATGGCGCCGCCGTGGATGTTGAGCTTCTCCGGGTCGAAGTCGGGCCAGCCTTTGAGGCAGGCCAGGGACTGTGAGGCGAAGGCTTCGTTCAGCTCGACGAGGTCAACGTCCGCCCAGGTCCGTCCCGCGCGCGCCAGCGCCTTGTTCGCGGCCTCGATCGGCGCGATCGGGAAGATGTCCGGGTCGACGCCGTGGGCGGCACGTCCGGTAATCCGCGCGAGCGGTTCGGCGTCGAGGGCGTCCTCGGCGCCGAGCAGCACCGCGGAAGCACCGTCGTTGATCGAGGACGAGTTCCCGGCCGTCACGGTACCGTCGGCGGCGAACAGCGCTTTGAGACCGGCGAGCTTCTCAACGGTGCTGCCGTCGCGGATGCCCTCATCGCGCGCCATCTCAGCGCCGGGCACCTGCACGATCTCGGCGTCGTAGCGGCCCTCCGCCCACGCTTTCGCGGCGAGCTCATGCGAGCGGACCGAGAACGCGTCCTGTGCTTCACGGGTGATCCCCCACTCCTGGGCGATCTTCTCCGCGGACTCGCCGTTGGAGATGGTCCAATGCTTGGGCAGGGCCCGGTTTACCATGCGCCACCCGATGGAAGTGTTCCAGAGCGTCTGGTTGCCGACCGCCGGCCAGGGCTTCGGGGACTTCTCGAGAACGAAGGGCGCACGGGACATGGACTCCACGCCGCCGGCGAGGATCAGCTCTGCATCCCCCGACTCGATCGCCCGGGAACCCTGGATCACGGCCTCCACGGACGATGCGCAAAGCCGGTTGACGGTGACGCCCGTGACCGAGGAGGGGAAGCCCGCGAGGAGGGCGCCGAAACGGGCGACGTTGCGGTTGTCCTCACCGGCCTGGTTCGCGTCTCCAAAGATCACGTCTTCAATACGTGCGGGATCGACGCCGGTGCGCTCGACGGCGGCTTTCATGACGACCGCGGCGAGGTCGTCAGGGCGGATCCCGGAGAGCGCACCGGCGGCGCGTCCGAAAGGGGTGCGGACGGCATCGTAGATGAACGTCGAGGTCATGGGGTGAACCGTGGTCTTTCTGTGAGTAAGGTGGGTCAGGCTGCGGAGCGCCTGGAGTGATACGCGGCACGGAACTCGTCAGGGACGGTCCCGGCGCCGGTAGCAAGGTCGGCGGCGAGCTCGCCGAGCAGCGGAGCGAACTTCGCACCACGGCCGGAGCAGGCGGACAGGACGACGATGCCTTCGGCCTCGTCAATCAGAAAGTCGCTGCTGGGCGTGCTGGTGAACATGCACGTCGCTTCCGCGTAGGAATCCGGTTCGACACCGGGCACCCATTCCTTGACGTAGTCGCGAGCTCGTTGCCTGGCCTCCGGCCGGATCTGGCCGGTGCGGTCGAAGATGCTCGGGATTACGGTTCCGCCATTGAAGTGCGCGATCTTGAGGCCGTGGTATCCGGCGTCGCGGCCGCCTGGCAGACCGTAGATGTCGACCGTCTCGTTCTCGTGCATGAACGTCGGCCAAGCCGGATAGGGTGCGCCGGAAGCGCCGGCGTCGTGGTAGGGGAAGTGGAACGCCTGCTCCTCACGCACTTCGAAAGACGGCAGTGAGTGGATGAACCCGGCAGGCAGAGCGAGCGAGTCCAGAAGGGTTGGAAGCCACGGGCCGGCCGCGACGACCACTTTCTCGCCTTCGACGACGTCGCCGACCGTGGATTCGACGCGGAAGCCGCCGGTGCGCCGCTCGATAGAGCTGACGGTCCAGTTCGTGAGCAGTCTGACCCGCCCGGTTGCGGCGGCCAGGCGAACGAACGCCTCGACCGTGTTGCGGGCATCAAGCACTCCAGCGCCGGGGTGATAGAGTACCGCGCCGTCGAAGCCGTACTGCGGCCAGCGCGAGCCCGCCTCCGCCTCTGGCAGTAGCTCATGCTCGACACCCAGCGCGTCCAGGACACGGGCGAGGCCGACGGGATCGTTCACCGCGCCATGGTCGAGGGCGCCGGTGGGTTCGATCAGACGTGCACCGTTCTCCCGTTCGAGTTCGTCCCACAGCGGCTTGGAACGGATAACGAGCCCTGTGTAGAGCTCGCTCGGGTAGGCGTAGCGAAAGATCCGCGCGGAGCCGTGCGAACTGCCGTACGGGTTGGCTGGTGCCGACCGCTCCAGCAGGGTCACGTCTTGCCCGCGTTGGGCGAGACGCCACGCGGTGGCGGCGCCGGCGAGTCCTGCGCCTATGACGATGTACTCGCCCATCTCGCTCCGTCCTTACCGCTTGAACGCGGAGACCCCAGTGATCTCGCGGCCCACGATCAGGGACTGGATGAAATCGGTGCCCTCGTAGGTGTGGACGACTTCCATGTCCGTGAGATGGCGGGCGACGTGGTTCTCGAGCAGCAAGCCGTTGCCGCCGAGCAGGTCGCGGGAATCGCGGCATAGCTGCCGCGCTTTATCGCCAGTGAACATCTTCGCGAGCGAGGCCTGCTCGTTGCTTAGGCGGCCTTCGTTCTGCAGGGCGCCGGCACGGAAGCAGACCAGCTGCATCGCTGTAAGGTCAGCGAGCATGTTGGCGAGCTTGTTCTGGACGAGTTGGTAGTGTGAGATCGGGCTGCCGAACTGGACGCGCTCGGACGCGTACTGCACTGCCGCCTCGTAGGCGGCGGTCGCGTGTCCCAACGATTCCCAGGCGACGGTGCTGCGGGTGCGGTTGAGCACCGCCCCGACATCGCGGAACGACTGAGACTTTTCGAGTTTGTTCTCGGCGGGGATCCGAAGGTCTTCGAAGGTGATTTGCGCCTGCTGGATCGCGCGCTTGGCGATCTTCCCTTGGATGGCTTCCGCGTGGTATCCGGACGGGTAACTGCCGTCCTCGTTCTTCTCCAGGATGAACGCCTTGACCTTGTCGTCGGCGGTGTCGCGCGCCCAGATGATGACGAGATCTGCGACGTGGCCGAGGCCGATCCACCGCTTCGAGCCATTGAGAACGTAGTGGTCGCCGTCGAGGCGGGCGCTGGATTCAAGAGCCACGGAGTCGGAACCGTGATCGGGTTCCGTCAGCGCGAACGCGCCGAGCTTCTCGAGCTTCGCCATCTGGGTCAGCCAGCGCTGCTTCTGTTCGTCGCTGCCGAGTAGGTTGATCGTCCCCATCGCGAGGCCGGAGTGCACGGCGTTGAACGTGTTGATGCTCCCGTCACCGCGGGAGAGCTCCATGGCGACCAGTCCCGCCTGCAACCGGGTCAGGCCTGGGCAGCCGTACCCTTCGATCGCGGTGCCGATGATGCCAAGCTCCCCGAACTTCGGGAGGATCTGGTACGGGAAGTCCGCCTGTTCCCAGTACTCGTTGATGATCGGGGTGACCTCAGAATCGACGAAGGCTCGCACCTTCGCGACGAGCGCGCGATCCTCCTCACCGAGGTAGTCCTCGACGCCGTAGAAATCCACGTTGACGCCTGACCTGTTGAGTGCACTCATGCTGTTGCTTCCTTTGCTGAGATCGATGCGAGCGGCGAGGAGCCCGCGAGCCAGCGCCGCACCAGCTCGGTATCTGCGCCTAGCTCGGGGGGCGCCTTGTCGTAGGTCGCCGGGGTCTGTGAGAAGGTGATGGGGTTGCGGATCCCGGACAGAGAGTCATCCCCGGATCCGGCTTGAATGATCGGATCCAGGCCGATGCGCTCGGCGAACTGGACACCGGCTGCGACGTCCTGGATCGGCGCGCACGGGATCCCCGCTGCGGTGAGCCGTTCGAACCACTCCGTGGCGGTCGCATGCGAGAGCGCGGCTTCGAGTAGCGGACGCAGATCGAGTCGGTTGCGGCTGCGGTCGGGCGCGAACGCGAAGCGCGGATCCTCGACGAGTTCAGGCGTGCCGAGCTCCCGGCAGAGCACCCGGAACTGCCTGTCGTTGCCGATCGCGAGCACGATCTCCCCGTCTCCGGTGGCGATCGGCTCGTAAGGGTAGATGCTCGGATGCTCGTTGCCCATGCGGGTCGGAACGACGCCTGCGATGGCGTAAGCGCCGGTCTGGTTCACCAGGCCCGACAGTGCCGAGCTCATCAGATTGACCTCCACCCGCTGCCCTTCACCGGTCACTCGCCGGTGGTTGAGGGCGGCGAGGATACCGATGCAGGCGTGCATACCCGTGAACACATCGACGACCGCGACGCCGGCACGGAACGGCTCGGTCTCCGGCGCCCCGGTGAGACTCATGAGCCCGGAGGCAGCCTGGACGAGCAGGTCGTATCCAGGAAGGCTCGCCCCGCCCGCGGTACCGAACCCGGTGATCGAGGTGAAAATCACGTCCGGGTTCTGAGCCGCCACGCTCTGATAGTCCAGCCCGAACTTCTCGAGACCGCCGGGCTTGAAGTTCTCGATTACGACGTCCGCGCGAGCTGCGAGCTCGCGTGCGGTCGCGAGATCCCCGGGGTCGCTGAAGTCCAGTTCGATCGACAGCTTGTTCCGGTTGATCGAGAGGTAGTAAGTCGACTTGCCCTCATGCTCCGGCGGCATCCAAGCACGGGTCTCGTCCCCGATCGGACTCTCGACCTTGATGACGGTCGCCCCCATGTCCGCCAGCAGCATAGTGCAGTAGGGCCCGGCCAGCACCCTGCCGAAGTCAGCGATGATGGTGCCGCTCAACGGCCCCTGCCCCGAACGCGCGAGTAGTTCTTCAAGTCTGTTGTGATCTTCCACCGTCTACCTCGGGACCGTTCTTCCGTTGAACCGTTTTCGATGTTTTCACCTTGTCAGGCGCGATTAGTGCACGTCAAATACCTATTTTCACGTTATTGATACCTTCAGCACATATGTCCCTCTCCAATCGTTCGTCGCACTGAGACCTGAAATGAAGCAAATACGACACGATATATGATCCTCGTGCTATCATTGGCGAGTGGAAATTCAGGACCTCAGAGCATTCGTCGCCGTCGCGGAAGAACTGCACTTCGGGCGAGCGGCCGAACGCCTCCATTTGGCGCAGCCTCCGGTAAGCCGCACCATAAAGGCACTGGAGAAGGAACTGGGCGCGGAGCTGTTCCACCGCACGACGCGCTCCGTGGAGGTCACTGCGGCCGGGGAGGCTCTGCTCGGCCCGGCCCGCCGCATTCTCAACGAACTCAAGCATGCCGCGCACGATGTGCGCGCCGCTCAGAGCGGCGAACTCGGGCATGTCGGTATCGCCTTCGCTGGCGCCTCCACACAGATTCTCGTCGGCCAGCTCTCCCGCGCTGCGCGTCTCAAACATCCAGACCTATCCCTCGAGCTCTCCAGCCAGAACTTCGCCCAGCCCGCCATCAACCGGCTCCTGAACGATGAGGCGGACATCTCCATTGGCCGCTGGGACTACGTCCCAGCCGGCATCAGAACCCGCACTCTGATCAACGAGCAACTCGTCGTCGCCGTCCCGAAGACCCACACCTTGGCCGGCGCTGACTCGGTCCACATGGATCAGCTCTCCGCCGACTACTTCGTGACGCTCCCCCTGCAGCCCGGATCAGTACTTACAGACCGGCTGCTCCGACTCAGCCACGCTGCCGGCTTCGACCCCCTCATCGCGCAGGTCGCCCCCGACACCTGGACGGCGCTGTCACTCGTCGCAGCCGAGGTCGGCATTCATCTCACGATCTCATCGGTCGCAGAGAACACCCACACCGACGGGTTCTCCTTCCTCCCGGTCGCAGACCCATTCGACGAGGTGCTCCTGCGCATGGCCTGGCGCGCCGATTCGCGGAACCCCGCACTCGCCACGGTGCTGGCACTCGCCGACGAAGTCCTGTAGGCGCCGCCAGCTGTACTGCGCGCATACCCAACTGCCTCACCGGTCGGCGGCCGCCTCGATTCCTCTGAGCTAATCGATCTGGATGGTCGTGGGCGCTTCGCCGGAGAAGTCGAGCTTCGGGACGGACTCACTGAGACCCGGCGTCTCGGTAGCGGCGATGGTCAGCCAAATGCAGCCGACGAGTCAGGTCGAGGGCTCCAGCGACGTCCACAGCCAGACCGTGAGCGCGAACCCGATCAGCGGGCAGACCAGGTGCAGCAGGACGCCTCCCTTCGCGCGGTTCCCCGTCCTGTCTTTCCGGAGGAACTCGTCCTTGATGGCTGACAGGTTTACCATCGCGAACGCCGCGAGGGCGCCGAAGCTGATCATAAACTCCGCCGTATTCAAGTCGAGTACCAGGCTGGCCAGTGCGAACACCGACACGACGATCACTACGACAAACGGTGTGCTGAACCGGGGTGCAGCTTGGTGAGCGGCCGGGGCAGCACACCGTCGCGCCCCACAGCGATTAGCAACCGCGAAACGGATGCCTGCCCGGTCATTGCGCTGCCGAAGCAACTCACCACATATATGGCGATGAAGAACGCGGCGAACGGCGCGCCGCCGAGCACCCTGACGAGGCTGACGCCGACCGCTTCCACTTCGTCAGCAGAGAGGGCCTGCCAGTTGGGCGACCACGCCAGGGCGCCCGACCAGGAAACCAGCACGAACAGCAGGCCGCCCAGCAGCGTCGAGCCGACGATCGCTCGCGGGATGTCGCGGCGGGTGTTCCGCGCCTCCTCCGCGAGGGTGGAGACGGCAACGAAGCCCAGGAACCAGAGTGAGAGGATCGCAGCTCCTGAGGCGATCCCACCGATACCGCGCTGCCCGAAGGTGAAAGGCTCGAGGAGTCTCACCAAGGTGTCCCCGCGCAGCGTCTTCTTGAACGCGAGAACCATGAGCACGACCACCAGCAGCACCGATAGGGCGATCACGATGAAGTTGACCCGGTTCACCAGGGAGATGCCGAGCAGGTTCAAGGTGAACACAATCAGTAGCGTCGCCATCGTAAACGCCCATTTGGCACGGCGGGGAACTGCGAATACAGATAGATGCCGATGACCAGGAAGTTGATCATCGGGATGAAGAGGTAGTCGAGCAGGATCACCAAGCCGGTGAGGAGCTCGACGAGCCCGCCGAAGGCTTGCTGGGTGTAGGTATACGTGGCGCCCGCGACCGGGTACTTCCGAGCGAGGGTGGGGTAGCTGGCAGCGGTGAAGGGCATCGCGATGATCGCGAGGATGTAGGCGGTGGGGAGATGCCCGTCGGTCACCTGGTTCACGACACCGTATGTCGTGAATACGACCGCGATGATCATGTAGGTGACGCCGAAGAAGGTCAGCCCGACGGGGCCGAGGGTGCCGCAGAAATGCGGATGCGACGTAGCTGACATGCGATGACCCCTCTGTCGACGATGCGGGCGATCGGAGCGCGACGGCACGGTCGGGGCGCTTAGGCTGGGGGATCAGCAGCGTCCGGAGCACGATACCAGAGGAGAGATCGTCGAATGCGTCCTGTGCTTCTCGGGGCAGGCGGCGGGAGACAAGCTCGTGGAGTTTGATGGCGCCATCCAGGTAGCGGTCGATGAGCGCCGGGATGTCTGAGGAGTATTTCGTGACATTGCCCCCTCATGTTGGATCAGTACTCACGGATCGGTTCATGCGATTGTGCCCCCCAATTGGTTTTGAACACATGGCAACCCGGATCACACCCGACACCTGGACGACCCTTTCGCTCGTCGCGACTAAAGCGGGCGCGCACCTCACGATATTCTCTGTCGCGGAGAACACCCACACCGATGAGTTCTCATGCTTGCCGGTCGTGGATCCCTTCAAGGAGGTGTTTCTTCGAATGGCTTGACGTTCGGAATCTCGGAGCTCCGCACTGAAGACGGTTCTGGCCTTGGCTAAGGAGGTGCTCTAGGGGAATGCCGAGGACGTGCTCCACGGGGAACAGAGACCCACTGAATCATGGGACCGCATTCCTCTACCAATACATTATGTCGGCGAGCGCATAAATATTGATGTTATTGGTATTTGTAGGAAGATGAATTGCTGTGGCAGTCTGGGAGCCGCACAGACATTGCCTGTGTTCATGCGTGTTCCTTATTCAGTGGTGGAGCCTCCCTGTCCGGGAGGACATCGGGTCGTGCCGGCTGTCTTCCCCGCAGGGCAGCCACCTGGCTTATCTGCCGTGTACGGTGTCGAGGGCGTCGCGGATGCCGCGCACGATGGTGCGGATCTCCTCGGCCGTGACGATGAAGGGCGGGGAGATCTGGAGGATGTTGTTCGGGAGGTTCCGCAGGTGCACGCCGCGACCTTCGAGGACGGCGACAACGTCGAGCCCGGAGACGCCGTCGGCGAGGTCGACGCCGCCCATGAGTCCGATGTGCCGTACGTCTTTCACGCCGGGGTGGTGGCGGAGCTGTTCGAGTTCCTCGACGAGGACCGGTTCGAGCTCGCGGACGCGGCCGAGGAGGTTCTCGCGCTCGATGATCTCGAGGTTCTTGAGTGCGACAGCCGCGACGGTCGCGTGGCCGGAGTAGGTGAGGCCCTGGTGGAAGATGGGCGCGTCGTTTCCTGCGTAGAACTGGCTGGATACGCTGGGGGCGACGATGACGCCGCCCAGGGGCAGGTAGCCGGAGGTGATGCCTTTCGCGAAAGTGATCATGTCGGGTTCGAGATTGAAGCGCTCGGACGCCGTCCAGGTGCCTAGACGACCGAAGGCGGTGACGACTTCGTCGGCAATGACGAGGAAACCGAACTCTTTCGCGAGTTCCTTGATCCGCTCGAAGTAGCCGGCCGGGGGCGGAACGAGACCGCCGACGCCCATGACGGGTTCGGCGATGAACGCGGCGATCTTCTCTCCGCCGTGTTCGCGGATGGTGCGCTCGGCGGCGTCGATGTCCCACTGATCGACGAGCAGTGTCTCCGGGATGAGGGTGCCGGGGCCGAAGCCGTCGCTGTTGAAGGAGAGGCCTGCGACGCTGGTACCGTAGGCGTGGAGACCGTGATAGCCGTCCTGACGGGATACGACGGTGAGCTTCTCCGGCTGTCCCTGGAGCTGCTGGTGACGGCGTGCGAGTTTGAGTGCCAAGTCGACGGAATCGGATCCGCCGCTGGTGAAGATGACCTTGGCGTCGTCGAACGGGGCGAGCGTCGCGATCTTGTTCGCAAGTTCGAGTGCCGGCTCGTTCACGTACCGGCCGAAGATGTGCCAGGTCTCGAGGGTGCGTATCTGCTCGGCGGCGGCCTGTGCGATCTCGTCCCGGCCGTGGCCGATGTTGGCGTACCAGAGGCCGCCGGCGGCGTCGAGGAGACGGTCCCCGTCCGCAGTGGTGATGTAGGCGCCGTCGCCTTTGACGATGACGGTCTGCGGGTTCGAGAGCACGGTCGGCATGTGCGCCTGGGCGCTCCACAGGGCGTTGGTCTGGGGCATCTGCATCCTCCTGGGATCGTGTGTGTGGTTCGGGCCAGCCGTTGGGGTGCGGCGCGTGACCCAAGCGTTCAGCTGTAGTCGAAGAAGCCTGTGCCGCTCTTGCGCCCGAGCTCTCCGGCAGCGACCTTGTCGCGCAGGATCTGCGGGGGTGCGAAGCGCTCGCCAAGCGTGGAGGCGAGGTACTCCGCGATGCCGAGCCGCACGTCCAGACCGACGAGGTCGGTGGTTTTGAGCGGGCCGGTGGCGTGCCGGTACCCGAGCACCATCGCCGCATCGATGTCCTCGGCCGAAGCGACGCCCTCTTCGAGCATCCGCATCGCTTCGAGTGCGAGGGCGACGCCGAGCCGGGAGCTCGCGAAGCCGGGTGCGTCATGCACGACGACGGGGGTCTTCCGCAGCCCCTCGGTCCACTCTCGCGCTGCGGCGACGAGGCCGACGCCGGTCTGCTCGCCGACGACGACCTCGATCAGGGTGGAGGCGGGAACCGGGTTGAAGAAGTGCAGCCCGAGGAAGCGGGACGGGTGGGAGAGTTCTGCGGCGAGCTTCGTGACCGACAGCGACGACGTGTTCGTCGCGATCGCGGTGGTCTCGGTGACGCGCCCCTCGATCGCGCGGAGGGTGTTCACTTTGAGCTCGAAGTCCTCTGGGACCGCCTCGATCACGAGGTTTGCTTCTCTCAGGAGCTCGTAGTCCTCGGACACGGCGAGGCGCCCTAGGAGCACGTCGAGGGCGGGGGCCGCGGGATCCTTCGCGACCGCTTTCTGCGCGATGTCATCGAGCCGCGCCCGGGCGGCGTCCACCGACGCGGCATCGCGTTCGAGCACGGTGACCTGCGATCCGCCGATGGCGAGGCTGAGCGCGATGCCCGCCCCCATCCGTCCGCCTCCGACGACGGCGATGTGATTCGGCAATGCCATGGGTTCAGCGTCCTTTCCGCGCGTTGCGCTTCAGCAGAAAATCATCCATGCGCCGGGTCTTCTCCGGGGATTCGAAGAGCAACGCTTGCGCAAGGTTGTCGATGACCGGGTGCGCCGCCCGCGGCGCGTGGATCACCTGCTTGGTCACCTGGATCGCCAACGGGTCGAAACCGCCGATACGGTCCGCGAGCGCGTTCGCCCGGTCCAGGAGCTCGTCCGGCTCGCAGACTTCGCCGACCAGCCGAATCGATAGCGCCTCGTCTGCGGTGAGGACGCGGCCGGCGAGCAGGATCTCTTTCGCGACGGGCTCGCCCACGAGCTCGACGAGCCGCCAGCATGCCCCCGCGGCGGCTATGATGCCGAGGTTGGGTTCGGGGTTGCCGATCTTCACCCGCGTCGTCGCGATCCGGAAGTCGGCGGCGTAGGCGAGCTCGGCGCCGCCGCCGAGGGCATAGCCGTCGATCGCGGCGATCACCGGCATCGGCAGGGCAGCAATCCGCGCGAAGATGCTCGAGTTGATCCCGCGCAGGGCGTCATGACGGCGCCGGTCGCGCAGCTGGGAGATGTCCGCGCCGGAGGCGAAAATGCCGCCCTTGTCGGTGCGGGTTCCCGTCAGGATGAGGATGCGCGGTTCGCGCTCGAGCTGGTCGCAGACCTCGTGGAGATCATCCACCATGGCCTGGTCGATCGAGTTCAGTGTCTGAGGCCGGTTCAATCGCACGATCGTGCGATCGCCGTTGTGCTCGGCCGTGAGCGTTTCCACCAAGCCCCACCTCTTTCGGATCGCGTCCAGGCACACTCAGTCCTGGTGCATGTCATGTTCCAGCTTGGTGCGAAATCCAATAACACACAAATACCTAATAGATCCTATTTCATGACACTATCGTCATAAAATCTCACATGGACTCCACTGGGCGCGGTAGAGCATTATTAATGCCAGCGCATGAGCGGGGGCGGATTTGGTATTGGACGCGACATGAATAGTGAGCAACAGTGATAGTCGAGGATCCGTGCGCACTGGTGCGCGCGGAGTTCCGCGATCACACACCGAACAATGAAGGAGCGTCGTCGCACATGGGTGTCTACACGACAGTGAATCCTGCAACCGGCGAGCAGCTGGCCGAGTTCCCCGAGATCACCAACAAGGAGGCACGGGAGGCTCTCGATCGCGCCGCGGAAGCCTATCCGCAGTGGCGGGATCGCGGGCTGCAAGAGCGGGTCGCCCTGGTCAAGCGCATCGCCGCGCTCCACCGCGAACAGCGGGAAGAACTGGCTGCGCTCATCACGCTCGAGATGGGCAAGCCCATCGTCCAGGCGCGTGGCGAGGTCGATCTCGTCGCGAACATCTACGACTATTATGCGGACCGCGCCGAGCAGTTCCTCGCGGACGAGGTGCTCGACATCTCCGGCCCCGGCACCGCCATCGTGAAGACCGAACCGGTCGGCGTCCTGGTCGGTATCATGCCGTGGAACTACCCCTATTACCAGGTGGCACGGTTCGCGGCCCCGAACCTGATCCTGGGCAACACGATCCTGCTCAAGCACGCGCGCAATTGCCCGCAGTCCGCCCTCGCTATCGAGCGGGTGTTCCGCGAGGCGGGGCTGCCCGATGGCGTCTACGCGAACGTGTTCGCCAACAACGGTCAGATCGCCGAGATGATCGCCGATCCGCGCGTGCAGGGCGTCTCTCTCACCGGTTCCGAGCGGGCGGGCTCAGCGGTCGGCGAGGTCGCCGGGCGGCATATGAAGAAGTACGTGCTGGAGCTCGGTGGATCCGACCCGTTCATCGTGCTCGACGACGCCGACCTCGACGCGGCAGCCGCCGCAGCCGCGGTCGGTCGCTTCGCCAACGGCGGGCAGGCCTGCACCGCGTCCAAGCGCTTCATCGTCCTGGACGCGGTGTACGACGCGTTCCTCGAGAAGTTCATCGAGCAGAGCCGCGCGTACGCCACAGGCGATCCGTCGTCGGACGAGACGAAGCTCGGCCCGCTCTCCTCCACCGCCGCCCGCCACGATCTCGTCGAGCTGGTCGACGACGCCATCGACCGCGGCGCGAAAGTCCACCTGGGCGGGGAGGCCCCCGACGCACCGGGCGCCTACTATCCGGCGACCGTGCTGTCAGGCGTGACCAAAGACATGCGCGCCTACGCAGAGGAACTATTCGGCCCGGCCGCGGTCGTGCACCGCGCCGCGTCCGAAGAGGAAGCGGTCCAGATCGCCAACGACTCCCCGTTCGGTCTAGGCGGCACGGTCTTCTCGGGCGACCTGGAACGGGCGCAACGGGTCGCCGACCGGATCGAGACGGGCATGGTCTGGATCAACAGCACGAGCAAGACAGCCCCGGATCTCCCGTTCGGCGGGGTCAAGGCCTCGGGCGTCGGCCGCGAGCTCGCGCATTACGGCATCAACGAGTTTGCCAACAAGAAGCTCGTCCGCGTCCCTGAGGCCACGAAATAGTACGCCGCGTGGCGGAGTGCACCACCGGAGCGATTCGAGGGATACACTCCGCCACTTCGCATGCCCCATCCCCATGCCCAGGCTGCACTCACAAGAAGTAACCTCGGGCAGGGCTCGGATCTCTTAGCCGATGGGGCCGGGCGTGCCGTACGCGCAGCATGAGCGGCATTCCGAGTCGCTTCATTTGACGTGCGTTCCGAGACCGTGTTCAGGGCCCCGCGGGTACATGACGTGCCGAGGACGACCTTTGGGCACCCGAAAGGCGAGACCGCGCACGCAGCGTTCGAAGAGGCGCCGGAGTTGACGGGTCACCTGGTCCTCGAAGCCTCCGTGGTTGACATCGGCGAACCAGCAAGTGGGCTGGCGAGCGGGCGAGAAGCTAGTCGACGGGTCGAACAGCATGAATCCTCGCGCGCATGTTCGTTCATACCGATGCGATAAAGAACATCCGTATTTCGGTGGTACCGGTGATCGCTGTGTCGAGCGATGCGACCCGAGAATCGGATTAACGTCTTGGCCGATCGGCCCCAATGGTTGCTCGCTACGATTGCCGCAGTCAGGAGCGCCGGGTAGACCGAAACCGCCTCTAGCCTAGGGCGGGCTGATCCCAGATCGGCAGCAACGTGCCAATGTCGCGGCGCTGCGCCTCCCAGAGGAGTTCGGTCGCCCAAGCGACGTCTTCGGCCGGGATCCCGCCGATGGAGAAGAAGGACGGCCGTGCCGGATCGTAGCCAGGTGCCCTGCCGTCGACGATGTCCCCGAACTCGGCGATGTCGGCAACGTTCAGGCGCCCGTCCAGGAGCATGTCCTGGTATTTGACACCGAGAGCCCCGAGTTGCTCGTGATACGGAGGGCTGAAGTTCGCGACGTAGGCTTCGTAGAGCGGAGTGTGGTCGACGACGTTACGAGCGCCAGTGCACAGGAACCCGGCATCGACTTGGATGTTCGAGGTCGCCGCGACATACGCACCCGGGCGCAGCCACTCCGGGTCGATGACCGGGTAGTTTGCGACGCCGGACAGACCGGTCGCGGCGACCGTGACGATGTCGGCCTCGGTGACCGCCGACCGGATCGAATCGACGATCTCCACCTCTTGGATCTGGGGGAACTCGGAGCGGACGAGTTCCTGGAAGCGCTGCGCGTTCCGGCTCGTGAGCGAACGCGCCGCGATCCGGACGCGGGCGATGGCGGGCCGTGTCACTAGGATCGCCCGGAACGCAACCTGGTTGATGAGCCCGGGGCCGATCACCGCGACCGAGTCAGCGTCCGTTCGGGCGAGGTGCAGAGTGCCGGCTCCGACGACCGCGCCCGTACGATAGGCGCTGATCAGGTTTCCCGGCATCACGGCGATCGGAGCGCCAGTCTCGGTGTCATTCAAGACCACCAGGTGCATAGACCGCGGCAGACCCTTCTCGCTGTTCTCGATATTCGAGCCATACCATTTGAGGCCAGTCGCACGATACTTCCCACCGATGTATGCAGGCATCGCCATGAAGCGGCGGTCCGAGGTATGGCGCGGCATACCGGGGAATGCCGGCTCGAGGGGGAAGTCGACCTTGATCCCATGCGAACTATGATTCGGACCACCCATGCGGTAGTCGCCGGTCGCGAGCAGCGAGAAGACCTCGCACATCGTGTCGATACAACGTGCCATGTCCGTGGCGCCGACGTCGATGATCTCGGGCTCGCTGAGGTAACGCAATCGGAGAGAAGTGTCGTGCATCGTTGCCCTTTCCTGCCCGCGGTCTCACCGCCGGGTGCCGTATTGGATATTGCGATGCTAACCTTCGATAACGTTTCCAGAACGCAAAAGAACCGCTTTTATTCAGACTAATAGCGCATGAATCTAGTGAGAACTGGTATCGAGGGACTCTTCGATTCGTTCCCCGGAGCTGGAACACTGAGGTCACCAGCTAATTTCACAACGGCTGCACGGTGCCGTGCCGCACGAGGAGAATCGATGTCCAGCACTGAGCAGGCGTCCGTCGCCGTCATCGGGATGGGCACCGTGGGTGCCATGGCCGCCTGGCAGCTGTCGAAGCTGGTGCCCGGACGCATCATCGGCATCGAGCAGTACGGCGTCGCGCACGCGTACGGCGCGTACGCCGGGGAGTCCCGCCTGTTCCGCACCGCAGCCTACGAGGGCGAGCACTATACTCCGTTGCTCGTCCGGGCGCAGCAGCTGTGGCGAGAACTCGAGCGAGAATCGGGGCAGAGCATCTACTTGCAGGTCGGAGCGCTCACGATCGCCCCCGGCGCTTCTCCGAAGATCGCTGGAACCCTCGAGGCCGCCGAGCGCTTCGTCCTCCCCCACGAGCATCTGGTGGGACGCGAGCTGCGACGTAGGTTCCCGCAGCACGACTTTGACGATGGCGACGAGGCGATCCTCGATCTCGGCGGCGGCGGCCTGCGCCCCGAGCGCGCCATTCTCACCGCAGCATCACTCGCCGAGCGCGGAGGTGCCGAGATCTGGGACGACACTCGGGTGCTCGGCATCGACGAGCAGCACGGGAGGCACCTAGTGAGCACCACCCGCGGCGACATTCTCGCCGAGAAGGTTGTCATCGCCGCCGGCCCCTGGAGCCAGCAGATCCTCCCTGAGTTGAAGACGTTCACGAAGGTGAAGAGTGTGCCGCTCACGTGGTTCATGCCGAAACGCGTAGACCAGTTCCTTCCCGAGCGGTTCCCCGTCTTCGTGCGGGACCGCGGAACCACCCACCTGTTCGGCGCCCCGAGCCTCGAAGGCTACGCCGTGAAGATCAGCCGTGCCGCGTTCCCGGACTGGCCGCTCGTCGACGACGTCGCGCAGCTGCAGCGTGAGCACACCCGGACTGAGCTCGCGCAGACCTCCGAGCTGGCGACCTGGTACTTTCCGGGCCTGCACCCGGAGCCGGTGCGCCACAGCATCCACCCGGACAGCTACACGGCCGATCTCACCCCGATTATCGACGCCTCGCCCGACGGCAGCCGCGTCGTCGTGTCCGGGCTGTCGGGACGGGGCTTCAAGTTCGCGCCCGCCCTCGGCCGTATCGCCGCTGACCTGATCCACGCAGGCGCCAGCGAACTCTACGACCCCGGCCGGTTCAGCCTCGCCGCTCACTACCGCGCGCTCGACCACTGACCACACGGGCGGACCGGGGCTCCTGCCGCTGCGCATCGCGCACGCGCCGGGAGCACAGTTCGCCATATTCATGAGAACCCCTTGAGAAGGAGAAGCACCATGCAGGAAATCACTCGCGACGTCGTCATCATCGGCGCCGGTCCCGCGGGACTCACCGCGGCGCGGCGCCTGAGCCAAACCGGGAAGACAGTCGCCGTGCTCGAAGCGCGCGACCGCGTCGGCGGCCGCACATGGTCGGACACGATCGACGGCTCCTTCCTCGAGATCGGCGGCCAGTGGATCGCGCCCGAACAAACCGCGATCCAGGATCTCGCGGCGGAACTCGGACTCGAACTCTTCCAGCGCCACCGCGACGGCGATTCGGTGTTCATCGACAAGGAGGGCAACCGCCACCGTTTCACCGGCGACTTCCCCGTCAAGCCGGAGACCCTCGAGGAAATGCGCAAGCTCCGCGCAGAACTCACCCGACTCTCCCTCGAAGTCGACCCAGCCGCCCCGTGGGAGCACCCCCGCGCCGCCGAGTACGACGAGATCACCTTCGACGCCTGGCTGCGCGCCCAGAGCGACGACGCCGAGGCGCGCCTCATCATCGGCAACTTCATCTCGGGGGCGATGCTCACCAAGCCAAAGCACTCGTTCTCCCTGCTGCAGGCTATCTTCTTCGGCGCCTCGGCCGGGTCGTTCGAGAACCTCGTGGACGAAGACATCCTCCTCGACAAGCGCGTCGTCGGCGGCATGCAGAGCGTCTCCATCCGCATTGCCGAAGAACTCGGCTCCGAAAATGTCTTCCTCGACAACCCGGTGCGCGAATTGCACTGGGAGGACACCGCCGAAGGCGCCCCCGCCACGGTCACCGCGATCACCGACCACCTCCGCGTGAGCGCCCGCCACGCGATCCTCGCGGTGGCTCTGTTGCAAAGATTGGCGGCAGTCAGAGGTAGGCTGTCGCTCTGCGCCGATCAGGCGGCTGCTGCGAAATGGTGGTTGAGCATGCCCATGGCCTCCGTCAGCGCCGAGGGCCCAATGCCAAAAGCTCTCTCCACAAGGCGCACCTCGCCCCTGATGCCGGGCTGCAGGCACCAGGGGCGAGCCTGTCCTTTGCGCAGGGCTCGCATGACTTCGAATCCCTTGATCGTGGCATAGGCCGTGGGGATCGATTTGAAACCGCGCACCGGCTTGATCAGTATCTTGAGCTTTCCGTGATCGGCCTCGATCACGTTATTGAGATACTTCACCTGCCGGTGGGCCGTCTCCCGGTCCAGCTTTCCTTCGCGCTTCAATTCGGTGATCGCTGCACCATAGCTCGGCGCTTTGTCGGTATTGAGCGTGGCAGGCTTTTCCCAGTGCTTCAGGCCTCGCAGGGCCTTGCCCAGGAACCGCTTCGCTGCCTTGGCGCTGCGGGTCGGCGACAGGTAGAAATCGATCGTGTCGCCCCGCTTGTCGACTGCCCGGTACAGGTAGGTCCACTTGCCCCGCACCTTGACGTAGGTTTCATCCAGGCGCCAGCTCGGATCAAAGCCACGCCGCCAGAACCAGCGCAGCCGCTTCTCCATCTCCGGGGCGTAGCACTGGACCCAGCGATAGATCGTCGTATGGTCGACCGAAATGCCGCGTTCCGCCAGCATTTCCTCAAGGTCGCGATAGCTGATCGGATAGCGACAATACCAGCGCACCGCCCACAGGATCACATCACCCTGGAAATGGCGCCACTTGAAATCCGTCATCGTTCCGTCCGTCCAATCTCCGCCAAGCATGCTCAAGCTTCACGATTTTTGCAACAGAGCCCGCCGACCTGCAGAGCGCGAGGAACACCCGGCGTCGGGCGCTGAAGCAACAACTTCGCTCCCTCAGCAGCGTCGCCAGCTCACTGCCGGAAGACACTCGGCACCGACCCGCGGCCGCGCCTCACTCTCCCTCCGAGCCCGACGCGCCAGCCCCGCAATCGAAGAGACACGGGCTGAGGACCTATGCCAGCGACTGAACCGACCGTCGGAAAGCCGGTGTCCGTCCTCGTCGGCGCGGACGACGACGGGCGACGGTTCCTCAACGGCACCTTCGACGAATTCACCCAGGCGCCCCCACCACACACCGACACCCGCCCCGCGTTCGTCAGCACCCGAGAGCACCGACGGTTCGTGGAGTTCGCCGACACCGTACGCTCACACCGCTACATCGGCCTCTGCTACGGTCCGCCCGGCATCGGCAAGACTCTCTCCGCCCGCCACTACGCCGGCACCGACGACTGGGAACAGTGGTACCCGCTCGCCCGAAACGGTGGCCTGCTCCCTCCCGTCCCCGAGGGCGTCCAGCAGAGTCGAACGGCGTTCTTCACCCCCACCGTCGCCGCCACCATCAAGCAGATCGACCAGGGCCTGCCCCGCGCGTGCCAACAAGTCTCGTGGGCCATTGATTATGCCCGGTACGGTCACGTCGACCCCTACGTCCATCCCGAATCCCAACACAGCGGGAACACAGAGCTGCTTATCATCGACGAAGCCGATCGGCTCAAAACCGTCGGCCTCGAACAAGTCCGCGATTTCTACGACCGCCACCACATGGGCGTCATCCTCATCGGCATGCCCGGCATTGAAAAACGCCTCGCGCGCTACCCCCAGCTCTACAGCCGCATCGGCTTCGCCCACGAATACCGTCCTCTCCGCAGTGACGAACTCACCGCCGTCGTCACACAACGCCTCCCCGCACCAGACCCCGGTGATTCAGGGCTCGCTCACACCGCCGCCCTCGCCGCGATCGTGCGCGCCACGAACGGGAACTTCCGCCTCGCCGATCGCCTCGTCACTCAGATCCGACGTGTTCTTGACATCAACGGGCACACCCACCTCACGCCCGAGGCCGTCGACGCCGCCCAGGAAGCCCTCCTCATCGGACACTGAACGACGCGACAACCGCGACATCTATCGCTGCAATTCACAGGCATCTTCGACACGCCGAGGAACGATTCACCGAAACTGCTCACCGAAACCATTTCTCACCGAAATGGCCTCTATACCGTTTTCGGTGGATCGGGTAGACTAGTGAGACGATCCCGCGAGAGGGGAGCCACCATGCAGACGTTCGACGTCGAGACCCGCTGGCCCGAGCTGTTCACCCAGCTCGATGAGGCGCAGCGCCGCGGTGTGGTGCAGTCTCTCGCGTCCGCGTGGCACGAGGGCTGGGAGCCGAACCGGGAGGACGTGGAGAACCTGACCGACCGCGCCAGGGGCGCGATCGACCGGGATGAGTACCTGCGGCGCTCCGACGCGGCCGCGGAGCGTCGTCGCAAGGTGACCGCCGTCGCCAGCTGATGCCGACCCCGGACGAGTTGTGGGAGTCGTACTTCTACCCCGAGACATTCGATCCGGCCACCAAGCAGGGCACGCTTCGGAATCTGTTGGGGGAGCGGGACAGGGCCGTGCTCGCGGCGAAGGAGTACAGCCGGTCGGCTGACCGGCAACGTGAGCTGATGAGCGGCGAGGTGCAGCTGGCGCGTACCTACGATGCCGTGCACGTGCGTGCGATCCACCGGCACCTGTTCCAGGACGTCTACGAGTGGGCGGGGGAGTACCGCACGGTCAACATCTTCAAGGGCACCCCACGCGGCTTCGCGGACGTCGCCGGGGGAGAGATAGGCCGCTACCTCAAAGACGTGCACGGACTCGTCGACCGCACCCCGTGGGATCGCCTCGGCCGAGACGAGTTCACGGAGCGGGCGGCGACCGTGTTCGCCTACCTCAACCAAGCGCACCCGTTCCGGGAGGGCAACGGCCGCACGTCCAAGGTGTTCATGGATCACGTCGCGGAGCGGTCCCGGTTCGCCCTCGACTACGGCCGGGTGAGCCCGGCCGAGTGGAACGAGGCGTCCAAGTGGTCCGGACCTGACCTGTTCGACCACGACCCACAGCCGGCGTCGCTGCTGCCCGTGTTCGCCGCGATCACCGTCGACAGGTCCGCGGCCGTCTCGTCGACGCCGGCGGACGCTGCGCGGTTCCAGGCGCTGTATCGGGCGAGCTACCCGAGGCCGGCGACCGATATCGGCCGCTCCGGCCCGGGCCAGGAGCCGGCTGCCCCGTCGCGGCGACGTAGCGAATACGGACAGCGATCGGAGAGAGGGCAGGGCAGAGAGTGAACGTCGTCGGATACGCGCGGGTGTCCACCCGCGAACAGAACCCCGCCGCGCAGGACGCGGAGCTGCGCGCCGCCGGCGCCAGCCGCGTGTTCGTCGACCACGGCGAATCCAGCCGCGTCGCAGACCGCCCGCAGTGGCTCGCCTGCCTGGACTACCTCCGCGAGGGCGACACGCTCGTGATCCGCGCCCTGGATCGTGTCGCCGGCAGCGAGGTCATGGCTATCGAGGTGATCCGTGAGCTTGCCGGCCGCGGCGTCCGGCTTCGCAGCCTGACCGAACCGTTCCTCGACGTCGACACGTCCACGCCGATGGGTGAGGCCATTGTCGGGATCATTGCCGTGCTCGCCCAGCTGCGCGTCTCCACCATCCGGGAGAACACCCGCCGCGGCCTTGCCCACGCCCGCAGCGAGGGCCGCGTCGGCGGCCGCCCCTCCGTGATGACCCCCGAGCGAATCGCCGCCGCCGTCAACATGCGCGACAACGGCGACAGCGTGTCCAAGATCGCCCGCACGCTTGGTGTCGGCGCCTCGAGCGTCACGCGGGCCCTCGCGAAGTACGACGCTGACCAGGTGGCCGCATCCACGCCGAAGGATCTCAGCGCGCACCGTTGACGTGCGCCGCCGCGACTACGCTCGGGGCCATGTGCGGGCGCTTCGCGATGAACAAGGTTCTGAGCATTAATCACCTGATGCAACAGGGCAGCCTCACGACACCCTAGGGAATCGTCAGCGACGACTGTATGATCAGTGCATGCTGACTATTGCTTCTCGCCTCGATGTCGTGAACCGGCTCGGCCGTGCCATGGCCGACCCGTCCCGCTCTCGCATTCTGATGACCCTGCTCGAAGGTCCGAGCTATCCGGCCGTGCTGTCGCGGGAGTTGGAGCTGACCCGTTCGAACGTGTCCAACCACCTGACCTGCCTGCGGGACTGCGGCATCGTGGTCGCTGAGCCCGAGGGGCGGCAGACCCGTTACGAGATTGCCGACCCGCACCTCGCCGCCGCGCTCACTGCACTGGTCGACGTGACGCTGGCCGTGGATGAGAGCGCCCCGTGCGTGGATGCCTCGTGCACCGTGCCTGGCTGCTGCGGGGCCGAGGCGAAGGCATGAGCGCGGGGACGAAGTCCCAGGTCGAAGGGGTCGATCTGAACGATGACGACGACGACCACGACGGGCCGTGGTGGACGGACCGCGGGATTATGGTCCCGGTCTTCTCCGGTGTCGCTTTTGTCGCGGGCCTGATCTGCGAATGGTCCGGCGCGGAGATCCCGGCGCTGGTGCTGTTCTGGATCGGTCTGCTGCTGGGTGCGTCGACGTTCACGCCTGGCGCGATCCGGAAGCTGTTCAAGGGCAAGCTCGGCATCGGGCTGCTGATGACGATCAGCGCGATCGGCGCGGTCATCCTTGGTTACGTCGAGGAGGCCGCCGCTCTGGCGTTCCTCTACTCGATCGCCGAGGCGCTGGAGGACAAGGCGATGGACCGCGCCCGCGGCGGTCTGCGGGCTCTGCTGAAGCTGGTCCCCGAGACCGCGACGGTGCTCATCGACGGAAGGCAGACGGAGATCGCGGCGAAGGACCTCGCGGTCGGGCAGATCATGCTAGTCCGCCCGGGGGAGCGGATCGCCACGGACGGCGTCGTGCGATCTGGGCGCTCCAGCCTGGATACCTCAGCGATCACCGGTGAGTCGATCCCGGTCGAGGTCGAGTCCGGCGACGCGGTGTCCGCCGGCGCGATCAACACGGCCGGGGCGCTCGAGGTCGAGGCTACGGCGGCGGGCACTGACAACTCACTGACCACTATCGTCGAGCTCGTCGAGCAGGCGCAGGCCGAGAAGGGCGACCGGGCCCGCCTCGCCGACCGGATCGCCCGCCCGCTGGTGCCGGGAGTGCTGATCCTCGCCGCGCTGGTCGCCCTCATCGGTTCGCTGTTCGGTGACCCAGAGCTGTGGATCACCCGCGCCCTCGTCGTACTCGTGGCCGCATCGCCCTGTGCGCTGGCGATCTCAGTGCCACTCACCGTGGTCGCCGCGATCGGCGCGGCCAGCAAGTTCGGTGTGATCATCAAGTCCGGTGCGGTCTTCGAGCGCTTCGGCGGGATCCGCCACGTCGCCGTCGACAAGACCGGCACCCTCACCCGCAACCAGCCCGAGGTCACAGCGATCCTCACGGCCGACGGCGTTACCGAGAACCAACTTCTGGACTGGGCCGCCGCGCTCGAACAGCACAGCACCCACCCCCCGCCGCGATTGCCGCGGCGGCTCCCGCGCGCGCCTGCGGCCGCCGCGGTGACCGAGCAGGCCGGACACGGCATCGAGGGCACTGTCGACGGCACCAGGATCACCGTCGGCAGTCCCCGCTGGCTCGACGTCGGCGGCCTCCCGGCGACCAGGTCGCCACCCTCGAGGAGCAGGGCATGACCGTGGTGATCGTGCACCGCGACGGTAAGCCAGCCGGTGCCATCGGGGTGCGCGATGAGCTGCGCCCTGAGGTCCCGGAAGTCGTCCGCACGCTGGCCGGTGACCGCATCGGTGTGACCATGCTCACCGGCGACAACGCCCGCACCGCGCGGGCCCTCGCCGCGCAGGCGGGGATCGAGGACGTGCGTGCCGAGCTCCGCCCCGAGGACAAGGCGGCCGCGATCGGAGAGCTGTCCCGCACCGCTCCTGTGGCGATGATCGGCGATGGCATCAACGACGCTCCGGCCCTTGCCGCCGCCGACATCGGCATCGCGATGGGCGCGACCGGCTCCGACGCCGCGATCGAGTCCGCCGACGTCGCGTTCACCGGCCACGACCTCCGCCTGCTTCCGCGTGCGTTCGACCATGCTCGCCGCGGACGCCGCATCATCAACCAGAACATCGTGCTGTCGTTGCTGATCATCACCGCGCTGCTCCCGCTCGCGCTGTTCGGCGTCCTCGGCCTCGCCGCTGTGGTCCTGGTCCACGAGATCGCCGAGGTCATCGTGATCCTCAATGGCCTCCGCGCCGCTCGCACCCGGAAGGCAGTCTCGTGACGGCTTCCGATGCTGCGATGCGCAGCGAGGAGGCAAGTGCAGAGCGCGACACAACGTCATCAGCTACCGGAGGAACGTCCCGGCGCGCGCTCGGCGTTGCCCTGGCCGTCGCCGGGCTCGGTGTGGTGCTTGACCAAGGCACGAAGGCAGTCGCGGCGTCCAACCTCCAGCCGGGCGAACGCACCCCGCTGGTGGGCGAACTGCTGGGCCTGTCGCTGATCTACAATCCCGGAGCCGCGTTCTCCCTCGGTTCCGGAGCTACCTGGATCTTCTCTGTTGTCGGTGTCATCGCCGCAGCGGCGACGATCGTGTTCGCCGTGCGGTTGCGGGGTGTCAGGTGGGGCCTTGCACTGGGGCTGATTCTCGGCGGCGCGGTAGGTAACTCATCGACCGGCTCGTAAACCTCCCCTCATTCGGGCAGGGACACGTTACGGACTTCATCGCCTATGGTGACCTTTTCGTCGGGAATGTCGCAGACATCCTCGTCGTCGCCGGGGTCGCCATGCTCGGCCTGCTCCTCATCAGCGCAATCTCGGGCGATGGGGAAGCGACCCAGCCAGAGAATTAACTGCTTGGGTAGACGCCCGAACATGTCGGAGTGACTGCATCTAGCGAAGCTGGATGCATCAATGATGTATCCAATGCAATACTGGCTGCATGAGTTCTGAACATGGCGGCGCGACCGCGCTTCGGTTGCTCGGGAACGTGCGCCCGCTGGACGAGAAGCACTTCGTTTATGACGCCATGCTCGCCGGCTGGAGGGATCAGCAGTCCAGTCGGGGCCTTGTGGCTTCGACGATCCAAGGCAGGCTCCTTACGATTCGCCGCTTCGAGGCCTTCACGGGGCGATATCCGTGGGAGTGGTCGGTCGGTGATGTCGAGGACTACACCACGCATGCGAAGTCGGGAGCTCGTCCTGCAGCGCGATCGACCATCCGCGCGTTTCAGATGATCATCCGGCTCTTCTGTGAGTATCTCTGCGACGGGCGCTACGAGTGGGCGGCCGAGTGCGAACGCCGGTTCGGCCGGGCACCGCAGCAGATTTGCCATGAATGGAACACCACCGCACACCTCGTCGACTACGAAGGGCGGGCGCAGCGCCGGGCGCTCACCTATGACGAACTCGAGCAGTTCTTCGCGGCTGCAGACTCGCGGGTTGAGTCCATTCTCGACCAGGGGCGGAAGGGCGCGCTGGCTGCGCTTCGGGACGCGCAGATATTCAAGACGATCTACGCCTATGGTCTGCGCCGTGCCGAGGCGGTCGGTCTCGACGTTGCGGACAGGCGCCCAATGGCGCACCTCGTCTTCCCTGGCCGGCCTGGCGCCGCCGAGGGCCTGCTGCAAGGGCTCGCGTGGCTCCGGGCCGCGCCGACGTTCGGTGCTGACCGTGCCCGAGCTGGGATGGGTCACCCAAGGTCTCGCACAGTGGGTGGATCACGCACGCCCTCGCTTCACGGACGGGACCGGCATGCTCTGGCCGACCGAACGCGGCAGTCGGGTGAGTCTCCGCTACATCGACATGAGGTTCGCAGCCCTCCGTGATCAACTGGGTCTCCCTCCGGAGCTCAGCGTGCACGCGCTGCGCCATACCTACGTCACCAACCTGATCGAGTGGGGCTACTCGGAGAAGTTTGTCCAGGATCAGGTCGGCCACGCTTATGCGTCCACCACCGCGATCTACACCTCGCTCGGCGACGACTATAAGACCCGCATGGTGACCCGAGCTCTCGCCCGAATCTATGAAGGAAACGATGCCGACAACCTCTGACCACAGTCCGATCACCTGGCAGTTGCGGCAGGTCATGGCCGTCGCGGGGATGTTCCATACGACCGACCTCATCGACCCGCTTCGGGAGCAGGGTGTGCACCTGTCCCGCGAGCAGATCTATCGCCTTGTGACGAAGACGCCCGAAAGGCTCAACATCGAGGTACTCGCCGCGCTCTGCCGCATCCTCGACTGCACACCCAACGACCTCATCGAGGTGGCCCCTGTCGCTGCAGCGCGCGCACCTCGCGCCGTCGGCGAAGCCCGCAGCAACGGACCTTCTATCGGTGCCCTCCGCCCGATCCCCGCGAAACTGCACCGTCCCACGGAGTGAGCGAGAGCGCGAGCCCTGGATGGAAGCGGCGTTGCGACTCGTGCGGTCGCGACGTCGAGGCCAGGTACGAGATCCTCGAGCAGCGCATCTGCAACGCCTGCTATTCGCGTCTGCGTCGGAACGCCGCACCCTGCCCGGCGTGCACCCAGATGAAGGTCCTGGCGTTCCGGTCACACGACGGCGAGATCGTGTGCGCTGCGTGCGCGGGTGTTCCGTCACGGTTCGGATGTGCCAGGTGCGGGAGTGAGGAGTACCTGACCGGCTCGCACTGTGGGCGCTGCCGTCTCGAGGATCGTCTCGATGACGTCCTTGCAGATTCGACTGGCCGTGTGCACTCGGCGCTTGCCCGCTCCGCGACCACCTGCTCAGCGCCAGGGACCCGCGTTCGGCGGTTCGGTGGCTCCGCCGCGAACCCATCGAACGCACACTCCGAGCCATGGCTCACGGCGAGAAGCCCATCGGCCACGCGGCAATCAACGAGCTCCCGCAGTCGACGCGCGTCCGGTACTTCCGGCGAATGCTGATCGCTGCCGGCACCCTGCCCGCCATCGATGTCCGACTCAACGACCTCGAGATCCGGAGCCGGGCATTCATCGACACCCTGCCCGCCGAACAGGCCCTCTTCGTCACCAGGTTCTTCAACTGGGAGACGCTGCGGAAACTGCGCAGGCGGTCACTTGGCCGGCCAATCAGCGTCGGAATGGCCAACGTCCACAGCTCGGAACTCCACAAGATCGCAGCCTTCCTCGCCTGGCTTGACGAGCACGACCTCGATCTGCCCACACTCGAGCAAGTGACGGTCGACCGCTACCTTGCGCACCACGATCCCAACCGCACCATCGGGAGATTCCTCAACTGGGCAGCCCGACACCGAATCACCACGCGCATCGACGTGCCCCGGTCCCCGTCGACAGCCTCGCCCGCCACCATCGATGAGGAAGCCCTCTGGGAGAAAGTCGACATCCTCCTCCAGGACAAATCCACCCCGATGTCGAGTCGGATCATCGGGCTGTTTCTTCTTGTGTTCGCCCAGCCGATCAGAGACTCTGTTCGGCTGAGACGCGAAGACGTCCAGGTCACCGAAGGGTACGTCAAGGTTCAGTTCGGGACGACCCCGGTCATTCTGCCGCCTCCGATCGCCGATCTCCTCAGGGAGCACCTCGACATGACACGCGGCCAGCGACCATACGTCGGGGTGTCGCCCGGTTGGCTCTTCGAAGGTGTGATGCCGGAGCAGCACCTGAGCGAAGCCAGCGTCCGATTCAACCTGAACAAGCATGGACTCCGCGCTCGGATCATCAAACGGGCCAGACTCGATCACCTCGTACAGGTGCTCCCGGCGAGCATCGTCGCGGATATCACCGGAGTCACCGTCAATACAGCCATACGCCACTCAGCGAACACCGGAGCCGGCTGGGGAGCGTATCCCGAGCTGAGAAGGCATGAGAGGGATCTCGACGCGAACGAATAATGCTGATTGCCAGTAAAGACGAACGAGCTCATCGAAGAGTTCGTCGCGCAGGGTGGCCGCCCGCAGGACTGGAGGCCGTCGTATTCGGTCGCCCCGACGTCGGATGCCCCGATCGTCCGGGATTGGGCCGGCGAGGACGGCGCGGTGAACCGCGAGGTGACCCTGGCGCGCTGGGACTGGCCGAAGCCGCCCAGCCGACCTGCCGGGGCGCCGATCATCAACGCCCGGATGGAGAAGCTGCCGACCGGTTTCTGGGTGGGCGCGTTCTCGAACGCGCGGTGCATCGTTCCGATGCTCGGCTACTACGAGTGGACCGGCCCGAAGGGCGACAAGCAACCACACTTCATCCGCAGCGACGAGCTGCTCGCCGCTGCCGGGCTGACGTGGACGATGGAGGTTGCAGGGGAGAGGCGCCGCGTGTTCGTCGTCGTCACACGCGAGGCCCGCGACGCCAGCGGCGAGGTGCATGACAGGATGCCGGCGTTCCTCACCCCGGACCTGTGGGACGAGTGGCTGAGCCCGGTGTCGCTGACAGTCGACGGCGACGCTACCGCGTCGAAGGCGCACCGCGCCGAGCTGCTCGACGAGCTCGAGCACGCCTCCTCCGCGATCGCCTCGACCATGCGCACGTACGAGGTCGACCGGCGGGTGAACAACTCCCGCACGGTCGACCCCGCCGACTCGTCTCTCATCGAGCCGACGTCGTAGCCGCCTCCTCGATCACCGAGTCTCGGGCGTACCGGATCAGTCCACGGCCGAGGTCGTGGAACCGGGGGCCGATGTTCTGAGCACGCCACCGTCGCAGTTCCGACAGGTCGCGATCGAGGATCGCCGCCGCCTCATCCGGCGTCAGCAACAGGGGCTCGGGGGAGTGGTCGTGCAGCATCAGTCGTTCTCCCTCGTGAGCGTGTCGATCACCGTCACGAACTCGGCGCCGGTGACCGTCACCGTGTTCGCCAGCCGGTAGCCGTGCCGGCCATAGTCGTGCAGCTGTTGGTCGCGTTCCCCGACCTTCTGCGCCAGCCGATAGTGGTCCTTGTCGCGGCTCGGGAACGTGGTCTGCACCGTCGCGAAGCTCACGGTCGTTGCCATCGCTCACGCCACCCTCGACTTGACCAGCTCGTCGATCCGGTCGGGACGGAAACCCGCCCACGGGTCGCCGGCGCCCTCGACCACGGGAGCCTGGGCGAAGCCGAATCCCTTGACGCGCTCCAGTGCGACCGGGTCGCCTGTCAGGTCGATCACCCGGTAACTGATACCGGCGTTGTCGAGCGCCCGCAGCGTCGCCGTGCACTGCACACAGCCGGGCTTGGAGTACACGGTCAGCGGTTCATCGTTCATGGCACTTCTCCTTCTCAACCTCATTGCCTTTCGGCACAAGCCGAATCACAGCGTTGGGGGCGTGGAGGCAAGGGACCGTGGATTACCGGACTGAGCGCAGCGAGGGAGGATATGCCGCGAAAGCCCTTGCCGCAGCGAACACGGCGCGTATCATCCACAGGCCGAAAGGCAACGAACGTTGCCCACTCAACGGCCCCCGTCAGCGCGCAGCGTGACGGGGGCCGTTGAGAGAAAGAGAGCCGAAGGCTACCCCTCAGAAGGAGCAGAAGCCGCAGCGGTTGAGGAACGAGCTCCAGTCGTACGAGGACGCCGGGGACGGCTCGTCTGGCCAGGAGCGCGCGCGCCCGTCGCGCGCAGATCCTTCTCCGACCATCCGGCGTCAAGCGCGGATCGCCATGCGCGCTCGTGTGCCGCGGTCGCGTCCTTGAATCGGCGCTCCGCGTCGTCCGCGTCATTGCTGGCGGCGACCACCTGACGCACCGCATCCACGCGGGCATTCACGTCCGCCTCGATCAACTGCCGCGCCCGTTGGGCGGCCTCTTCGGGGTTGAGATTCGTGTCGCTCATGCGACTCAGAGTAGCCGTGGCCGACTCCGCCAGCCGGAGAGAGAATGGCCCCTAGCGGGATCGCCCTCGGTGCACTAACGCCCGACTCGGGGCGAAGCCGCTGGCAGAGCAAGCTATAGATTTAGGTAACCTAAATCTGGACGTCGGTCGATCCCGGCGGCAAACTGGTCGTATGGTCCCCGCCATGAGGCGGGTTCGCTGCGCTGGGCCGAAGGGACGGTGACGACATGGCGGAGCAGAGCGAGCGACGCTTGTTCGGTCGTCAGCGGCGCGCGAACTCGGCCACGCCGAGGGACGCCGGCCGGTACGTCGTGAAGACGAACGCGGACGAGGACGCGCAGCTGCGCGCCCGCGCCGTGGTGGCCGGTGTGACCGTGCCCCGGTTCCTCGTCGAGGCGGGTCTGAACGCGCACGTCGAGACGAGCACGGAACGCAAGCAGACGATCGCGGAACTGTTCGCGCTGTCCCGCACCTTGGGCACCGTGGCGAACAACGTGAACCAGCTCGCTCGGTACGCGAATACCGAGGGCCGGTTCCCCGAGGAGGCCGAGGCGGTGGTCGCGGAATACCGCGGGCTGAGCGCGCGGATCGACGAGACGATCCGCCTGTTGGCGGGCGCATGATTCCGAACATCACGCGCGGCTCGCGCATCGTCGGACTTATGAGCTACCTCGCCGGGGAGGGACGCGCCAACGAGCACACGGAGCAGCATCTTGTCGCCGGCGATCACGCGATCATGGCCCGCCACGGGTACGCCGTGCTCGACCAGGCCGCGGCCCGCGACATCGGCCTCGCGCTCGACACCCCGCGCCTGGCGTACGCGGTCGAGGTCACCCGGCAGGTGCGGGTCGAAGATCCGCAGACAGGGGAGCTGCACAGCGACCGGGTGGCCGCGGACGTGTGGCATTGCTCGCTGTCCCTGCACGCCGACGAAGGCCAGCTCAGCGACGAGCAGTGGGGCACGATCGCGCAGCAGTTTGTGGACCGGATGGGCTTCACCGAGGAGTCCGGGAAGGCTCCATGCCGGTGGGTGGCTGTGCGTCACGGCCTGTCGACGAACGGCAACGATCACGTGCACATCGCCGTGTCACTCGTCCGCGAGGACGGCACCAAGGCGGCCACGCACAACGACTTCAAGCGCGCCCAGGAGGTGTGCCGCGACCTGGAGCGCGAGCACGGCCTGACCCCGCTGGAGTCCCGCCAGCGGGGTATGGGCGAGCGGGGCGTGAAGCCCGCCGAGCGCGCCCGCGCAGAACGGCAGGGCGCGGTCGAGGTCGACGCGCACCGCCTCGAGCGGACCGTTCGCGCCGCGGCGATCGCGTCGCTGGACGAAGGCGAGTTCGTGCGCCGGCTGCGCCGCGGCGGGGTCCTCATCCGCCCCCGCTACGCGGCCGGCCGGGATGACGTCGTCGCCGGCTACTCCGTCGCACTGCGCCCGAGTGGGCAGGAGCGGCCGGTGTGGTTCGGCGGGGGCCGGCTGGCCCGCGACTTGACCCTCCCGCGGCTTCGGGAGGGGTGGCCGGACAGCCCACAGACGGCGCAGGCCGCCGTCGACGAGTGGCGCGCCACGAGCAAGAACCCGTGGCAGTACCGGCCCGTCGCGCCAGGCCGGGAAGAGGCCACACCCGACCCGGAGCTGTGGGAGCAGTACACCCGCGAGCTCGGCGCGCTGCGCGCGCAGCTGCGGGACGTCCCCCCGGAGGATTGGGCGACGTGGGCGCACGTTGCCCGCGAGACGGCGGGCGCGTTCGCGGCGTGGTCCCAGCGGGTCGAGACGACCCCCGGACCGCTGGCAGACACCGCCCGCGAGCTCTCGCGCAGCGCCCACATCCGAGCGCACCAGTCGGCCCCGAAGCCGGTGCGGATGGGCTCCGCATCCGGCGCGGCGATGATGCTCCTGCAAGCCGCGACCGCGGGCCGCGGCCCCGCGGCCGAGGCGATCCTGTTCCGCCAGCTCGGCCGGTTGTCGGTCGCAGTCCTGGACGCGCACCAGGCCGCCGGAGACGCCCGCCGTGCCGAGCAGATGAGCCAGTCGCTGCGCGACAAGCTCGCCGCGATCCAGGAACGGCTCCCCGCCGTGCCGACGAAGGATGCGGCGTCGGCGGCGTCGTTGACCCCGGAGGAGGAAGCGGTGCGCCGCGCACAGCGCGGGCTCGCCGCGCCCGGCACCAGGTCGCCGCTGCCAAACCCGATCACCCCGCGCAAGCGGACCACGTCCGACGCGTCACGCGATCGTGACGGCCACGGCAGAGAGTAGGGAGCACGATCATGGCGGAAGAAACAGACGGCGTAGGCGAGACGTTCGACGACTCGCTGCGCATCGCCCTGACCGTCGCATCGCAGTTCGGAGAGCGCATCTCCCGACTGCGGGAGCAGCTGGCCCGTCAGCGCGAAGCCGACGCCCGACAGGAAGCCCGCGAGCTGCAAGCCCGCTTCGACGCCGAACGCGGCGCCGCACGCGCGCAGCTCGCCGTGGTGAACCAGCCCGAGTGGTGGAACCGGGCCAGCGTGGAGGACATCGCCGCCGTGCACGAGACGGCCACCGCGTGGCGCGACCACGACGACACCGCCGCGGCCGCCCACGACACCATCCGCCGGGAGGTCCGGGACCGCTACGGCGTCGACGTCGACCGTCCCGGCGCCGATCCCGCCGTCGTGGCCGAAACGCTGCGCCAGGCCGAACGCGATCGCACACAGGCGCGCGAGGAACGACGTCGCGCCGGCGAGGACCTGACCGCCAGCCAGCTCCTCCTCGCGACCGCCGAGGGACGCGACCGCTACGCGGACGAGGACCGCGCCCGCGCCTGGGAGGCGGGCGACCCGGACACCGCAGCGCAGGCGGACAGAGACGCCGCTAACGCCGCCCAGGAGGCCCGTCAGGCGCGCGAAGACAGTACCGTGGCCTACGACAGCGCAGAGCGCCGTGAGGCGTTCGCACGGACGCTGGAGGGCACCGCCAGCGAGCAGGACATCCGCGGCCGCGTGCTGGCCGACACTGGCAACGCGAAGCACCCCCGCGAGGCGGTCACCACGCCCACCGGCCGATCCCCGCGGCCGCGGAAGTCCCGCGCCGGCGTGACACAGCAACGCGACCGGGGCGGCCTGTCCCGGTGACACCCGAACCCGCCGACTACACCCCGTCGCCGCGGCGGCCGCCGTGGTGGTGGTGGCTGATCGTGGCCGGCGCCGCGGTCGCCGGCATCGTCATAGGCCGCTCCATCCCGCCGCCCGTCCCGGACGGGCAATGGTGGGCGACCTACCTCCTCTCGCCCGGCTTCGGCGGCACCGCGGCGTTCTTCGCCGCGGCAATCGCCGGCGGGATCGCCTGGCGCAACTCCGCGAAGGACCGCAAGCAGCGTCAACTCGCGGAGCAACGGTCGCAATGGTGGGACCGGTTCACCTGGGCCACCGAGAAGGCGATCGACCCCGACACATCCGTCGTCGGGTCGAAAGTCCTCGACGCCCTGGTGATCCCTAGCCTCGCCACCGCCGAGGATGCGAGAATGGCGATTGAGATATCCGAGATAGTCGACCCTCCGGCGCCGACCGAACCAGAAGGTGTTGAGTGACGATGACCAACGTCTACAGCGAAGAGGCGCGCACCGCCGCCCGCGAGCTGCGGGCTCGGCTCAAGCGCGACCTGGCTGCCGGCCGGTTCGTTTCCTCGTCGGCGGCCGCCCGTCACCCCAACACCACCGTGACGGAGAACAAGCGCAACACGGGCAGTGCGACCGCCACCCGGAAGGGCTGAGTAGCGCCTGTCCTCGGCGGACACCCGAATGGCGGCCGCTTCGCGGCATCAGCCGCGCGCGCTGAACGCGTGCATAGTTGACGCTGAGGATGCCGCATGCTCGGCAAAGCCACCGTCCACCGCTGAACCCACTCATCCGCAACACCGATAGGGCGAATCCCACGGCCGTGATACCTTCTATCGTCCTGTCACGCGGCGCGTTCGCTGACGGCTCCAGCTGGACCTTCTGGTTCTGGTGCTGCAGGGGAAGAGTTACCGGGTGTTCGCGTCCGGCAACTCACGATCTTCTATCTGCTGCCCTCTCATTCAGACGATCTCTTACTCGGTGTCTGCAAGAACGAGACAGTGTACTCATTGGCGAGCTCGACGCAGCCGGTGGCTGCCAGCCGGTACGAACTCTCACCGGCCGAGCAGGCGACGCTGCCAACGAGGAGACATCGATGAAGGGTCGCCCTCGACGTCGCGAGCAGTGCCGGCTGACTATTTAAAGGCGTCGCTACGGGCTCCGGTGTCGATAGAGGAGAACCTGTGTCAACGTAAGCTGACATAACGTTGATTATCGGTGGTACGAGATCCTAACTCCGGTGGCTCTTTCACGCTGCGGAGGTTGTCGACGCCTGGTATTCGGTTCAAAGGTCAGGGTCGTCGAACAGGATCTCTTGTGATACCCGCTCAATTTCGGCGTCTCCGCCCGGGCCGATGAGAATCACCATGTTGTCTCCGTCACGTCGCGCGCTGGGTACGAGGATGCCTCCATGGCCGAGCCACGCGATCGCGCCTCCGATGCGTTGGCATGCGGTGAAGTCATCGGAGGCGATGTCGGCCATCGTCAAGCCGACGGATGCGAGTGACGCAGGGTCTGTGAGGTCGACGACCTGGTCTACCTCGACTGCCAGTTCGTACAGCACGCGACGCCGGAAGATCCGCCGCGGCTGCACATGAATCATGTGGTCGCCCTCCGCGATGGCGGTCTCGCGTTCGAGCGCGGCGTAAATGGCGCCCACGCCCGGCGGGTTCCATCGGGCACCGCCGGTGTTGATGCGTTCTGGGGCGTATTCGTTGAACATGTGCCGCCAGACGCGACCGCGCCATTCCCTCGTCGGTAGTTCCTCCAAGGCGGTGAGGAAGGCGCGGTCGTAGGTCGGCATGGTTAGACGAATGCTCCGTCTCGCAACTGGTCCAGCAGTGCGAGGACGTCCTCGGCACCGCCGGCCTGTATCCGGTCAGCTGGCGATTGGCCGCCGAGCAGTCGGTGTCGGCTGAATAGCCACAGTCGGGCTTCCTCGGGGTCGTAGAACTCGCTGAGCTGGTCGGTGAGCCATTCGAGGGTGAGCAGCTGCTGCAGCTTGCCCGAGTGCGGATCGACTTTTCCTTGCTGCCATCGCGAGATCGTCTGCGGGGTGGTGTCCAGCAGCTGAGCGATCTCCTTGCTTTGAACTCCGGCGTTCGCCTTGATGGAATCCAGGCGCGCCGCTACTGCGCTTGCCATGGTGTGCTCTCTTCTCTCGTTATTCCTTCCATTGTGGTTCAGGCGCTGGGGCGTACACGCAGCCGGCGGCCGGCGGCCGGGGCGCTGATCGTGAACTCGGAATGCTGCTCCAGGTCGGCACCCAAGGTGCCGCGCCAGGAGTCGAGGCGCCTGCGTACCGAGGCCAGTGACGGCTCGAGCTCTGCGGCGCGCATCGCCCGGTCGGAGGCGGGGCGTAGAAAATTCTCCATGTAGTAACCGGGGCGTAGCGACGACGGCATCGAGGACAGCTGAGCGACCTCGCGGGCGCGCTGTCGGAGGAAGTGCTGGCGGGGGTTAGTGACCATGTCCACCCAGCCGCGGGGACAACACGTGCTGTCCTGGCAGCCGTGCAGCGCTTTCATGCCTCGTTTGCCCATGAGCTCCCGCGCCTTGTCTGTTTCAACGAACGCGCCCAACTGGTGCAGGTACACCCGCGGCGCCGGTGCGAACGAGCGCGCATCCGGCTTCGGGGGCCGCAGCACTCCGTCGAGGTTCACCGTGTCGGTGAACGTCACGCCCGATTCGATCCCGCCGACCGCACCGAAGGCGAGGAGTGCTACGCCGACGCTGCCGCTGTGCTCAGCGACGACCGGGATGCCGAGAGCATGCAGCTGCCGGCATAGCTGGAGGTATCGCTTGAGCACGAGCGGGCCGCTCTTGGTTGTCCCGAACGGGTGCAGCCGCAGCCATACTCCGTCGATCGGGAGGAGCCGGAGGTGCTCGAGGAGCTGCGCCATGACCATCGGGTTCATCAGCGTCGAGGTGCGCACCATCACCGGGTAGTAGATCAGCGCACTCGTCATCTCGAGCTCATTGAGGTTCTGCCGCAAGCGCCGCGTCAATGACGCGTCGATGGTCCACCACGGCGACTCCGCCGCGCTGAGAAAATGCGTCGGCGCGAGGATGGCGCTCACTTGCGCCTCCGCCGCGTACTCGGACAGGCTCCGCACCAGTCGCCCGCCTTCCGCTCCGGACAGGCTCAGCGGCGAATGCATCCCGTCCGCGGCCGCCCACGGGAGGTCGGGCACGCCATGCATCGCGTAGCCGCCTGGTGCGGACAACTCCAGGCTCTTGCTGTCCAAGATCGTCTCTACTCCGGCGGCACGAGCGTGCCCGACAAGCGGCAATTGCCGATCAGCGTGCAGCGGGTTGATCACCAGACCGGTACCACTCCCCCGCCCCTCGGCTAGCGCCTGCGCGATCACCGTGTGGTCGTTGTAGCCCGGACGGATGAAGTTCCCCAACGGCTCCGGCGCGGGTCGCAGCTTCCGGGGCGTCACAGCAGTCACCATCTCGATCAACCTCCTCTCGACAAGATTAGCACCGCCGTGCACGAATCAATGAACATTTTGATTAGCACCTTGATAAACTCGGGCGAAAGGAAGAAGGAGGCATCATGCCGAACAACAACCGTCGAGACGTCTCGCCCAACTCCGGCAATGGGTGGAAGGTCACCAAACCGGGCGCGAGCCGCCCCACCGCCACTGCCCCCACCCAGGGAGCGGCCGAACGCATTGCTAAGAAGCAGACCTCGGACGCTGGCGGCGGCCAGGTCTATATCCACACCCCCAAAGGCGTCATCCGCGACGCCGACACCGTGAAGCCCGGGAACGAGTCCCCGCGCAAGGACACCCGGCACTAGCTCGGGGTGGGCGCCGGAAAGATGGTCAGCTTCTCTGACAGCGGAACCGTACTGCCTTGCGGACGGCCGCGGGGTGGCGGATACTAGATGAGCGGACCCGCCCCACACACGTGGATAAGCGGGTCTTGCTGTTTAACCGCTAGACCCGCTTCGGGCCGCCGTTGACGTCCTTGCCGAGCAGGTAGTCCTCGTACCAGGTCCACCCGAACTCGTTGCCCGAGTGGCGGTTCAGGTGCGTGAACGCGCTGTAGGCCACCAGGTCGGCCATCTGCACCCACTGCGACCGCCGGGAGTCGTGCATCATCGGGTCCTCGATCAGATGCCTCGTGTCCAGCGACAACGACCGGTGCGCGTTGAAGTAAGTCGGATCGTCGCCGTTGCCGTCCATGCTGACGAAGGCGTAGCTGTCCGCAGCGCGATGCTCCGCGTTCCACCCCTCGATGAGCGTCTGATACACCTGGCCACGCTCCTCGTAGTACGTGCGCTCGGTCGCCGCGGTGCCCCGCCAGACCGCGCCGACCCGGATGTCCGGGCACGCGGCCAGTGTCTCGAGGCACTGAACCGCGACCGCGCGGCCCAGCGTCTTCCACTCCGCGGTGTCCGCCCCGGAGCTGGTCGAGATGCGGGTGCGCCCGTTGACGAACTTGGTCGCGTGCAGCTCCACCGCCGGCGGCACGTGGTGGTCCCGGTACAGCTGCTTGCGCAGCTCCAGGATGGTGCGCAGGCCGTGCCGCCACCGCTCGGGGGCGACCTCGATCCAGCCGTACACGATGAGCCCGTGGTCGACGGCGCCGGAGTCGTCGACGTAGAGCATGCGGGAGATGGTCATTGCTGTTCCTTCTTCGGGCGAACTGCCGTGGCGCGGGCGTCGCGTTTGAGTCGCTTTCTGCGTTCCTTCGCGGCGCGGTTCTGGAGCGCCTGACGTGACTGGTGCCCGTAGGGTCCGGTCAGCGAGTACCACATCCGCACGGTGCGGCCATGGGCGGCCAGCGGCGCCTTCACGACCTCCGCGCGGCGGTGCAGGATCCCGAGCTTCTGCAGTTCGGTGAGCCCGTTCTGCGCCGACTTCGGCTTGATCCCATACCATTCCTCGGCGTTGTCGTAGGTCAGCCACACCTCGTCCTTGCCCTGGGTCTCTTTCGCGACCAGCAGCAGCATGACCAGCGCCGGCAGCGACAGCTTCGCGAACAGCTCCTCCGTCCAGAATTGGTCGGGCAGGGAGAAGTAGGCGTTCCACCGGTCCCGGCGGCCGCCAGGGAGCTCGTAGTCGGCGCCGCCGTCCTCGCGGCGCGGCACAGGCCGGATCAGCCGGCCCTCGCGCTTGTCGCCCTTGTCCACCAGGCCGAGGTCGACGAGCTCCGCCCAGGACCGCGAGAGCGTCGACGGCGACCAGGTGGGCGCGCCCTTCGCGGTGAGCGCGCGAATCCACACCGCGCCCTCCAGCGGGTCGCGGCGGCCCTGGAGCCACGGCCAGCAGGTGAGCAGCATGATGTAGAGCAACAATGGGCGGTGCTTGCGCTCGTGAAGCATCCGTGCGAGCGTCGAAGCACGCGGGCCGCCACGGTCAGGCAGCTGCACCAGCACGTGCCGCAGCTGCGTGTAGCCGCGGGCCGACAGTCGAGTGAACTCGGCCCGCGTATCTTCCGGCGACGCGGAAGCCAATTCCAGATCCATGACCCTGATCAAACCATAGGGCTGAAATCGCGATCCCGGAAACGGCGTCCTCTCACTTGCGGCGCGACTCCAGATAATGCGACTCGCCGTGCGATGCTCCGATGCGATGTCCCGTGCGACGCGCTGCGAGTCACCCTTCCCCGATCCCGCCCACGGCGGCTCGGCATGCAGCGCGGGGAACTCACCATCACCAAGTCGCGCCGAGGATCACACCAGCGGCACTTCTCGCATCCAGAACCTCCTCGCCCCACCCGATAGCTGATGATCCAGCCCCCTCCGCTGGCGGCGTCAAGGGCGCGGAGCGTCGCTGTACGATGCCCGACCGGACACCCTTGACACCGCCACCGAGGGGCCACAATTAGCCGAATACGGGGTGGGGAGAGAAGAAGAGCGGGGATCTACCCCCGCATGTCCGGGAACCAGCCCGTCGGCGGTGCTGTGTACGGCAGCGGCTCGCCGGGCTCGCACGAATCCGTGCAGCGGGCGAACGGCCCATCCGGGCTCAGCAGGATCGGCATGTGGTGATCGGCGTGCTCGGCCCACCAGGTGCTCGATCCGGTCGCGGGGTCCTGCCGCAGATGCTCCCACGCGCGCCACAGGCCCTCGATCCGGGCCACCGCCTCCGGGAACCGCCACCATTCGGCCGCCCACCGGTAGCGGGCGTTACCGCCCCCCACGGGGCGGGTGTACATGTGCCGCAGGTACTCGCGCACGAACTCGTCGACGGAGCCGTAGACCAGCTCAGGAGCCTCGTCGACGGCGGCATCCGGCTCGTCGCCCTCGCGGAAGGCGTCCAGCGCATCGCTCACGGCTCCGGCTCCGTCCGGGCTGTGTTGATCCACTTGTCGGAGACGTCCTCGGCCACCGCCACCGCCGGTGTCGGCGCCACGGGCGCGTCGACCGTCTGGGAGGGATCATGCACGGCGATCGACGCGCGCAGCGCGGCCGCGTGCGGGCCGCTCATCCACGGCACCGTCTCTACCAGCGTCGCCGGCGCGCCCGACGCGAACACGACCGCACGGCCCCGAGGCAGCGCCCCGAGGTCGGCAATGTCCAGGGTCCGTTCACGCTGGATGCCGTGCGACGTCGACCGGGAGCCGCGGCCGACGCTCGTCGACGTGGTGCGGCGGTCGTAATCACCGATCATCTGCGACAGCTCGTTCAGGAACTCGGGCTCCTTCACACCACCGCCGTACACGGCGACGTTCGACGCGCTCCACAGCTTCCGCATCCCGTCACGCCCCCAGACCTGCACGCCCTGGGACCACGACTGCAGGATGGTCATGAGCACGATCCCGCGGGAGCCGTAGTGGCTGTACAAGTCAGGAAGGTCATGCCAACGGCACACGTTGGCCGCCTCGTCGAGCACACCCAGCATCGGAGTCTGGAGACGGCCGCCCGGTTGCGTGGTCGCATACTCCTCCGCGGCCTCGACCGTGGCCGCCGTCAGAGCGGTCACCAACGGTCCAGCCGTGCCGCGGCCCTCCTTGGAGAGGCTGTAGAGCGTGTCGGTGCCGCGCACGAAACCGTGCGGGTCGAACTGCGGCCGCGGGTCCGCGCTGCCTTGCGGGGTGACCCACTGCGCGATCGCGCGGACTTTCAAGCACGACGCCATCTGCGCGGCCGTGCCGTACACGCTGTCACGGCGACGGGACTCGCCGTTGACCTGCCCCGACACGGAGTCGGCCATTTGGTCGTACCCATGCCGGCGGAGGATGCGCACCGGCTCGTCGTCGCCGGGCACGGTAGTCCAGGTGAACGCCGTGGTGATCGGCAGGTGCTCGAGCGCGGCCGCCAGCAGGAAGCCGGCGAGAAGATCCTGCCCCGCGTTGTCGAAGTACGCGTCCCCGCGGCTGTCGCCGGCGCGGGAACCGGACGCGAAGTGCGCGGCCAGCTTCGCGGCCTTCACATCGTCGGTGACGTACGAGAGCGGGTTCCACCACCAGGTCGGCGGCTCCAGGGCGATGTTCTGCGGATCGAACGCCCACACGCGGCCCTTGCTCGCGCGCAGATCCCTCGTCGCGTCGAGCACATCGCGCTTGTTCGACGTGGTGAGCACCGCCCCCGGAGCGTCAGCGATCGCCGGAATGACGTACGCCGTGGACTTACCCACGCGCGGGCCGGCGACGAGGGTGATCATGTCCTCCGGGGAGGCGTAGAGCCGCTGACGGCCGGCCACGGTGATCCCGATGAGCACACCGACCCAGCCTTGCACGCCGAGCCGCTGCGCGGTCTGCCGGGCGCCCGCGGCCGACAGGGACCGCAGCTGCTTGCCCTTGCCCATGTGGGCGGCGGCGGAGTCGACGACGCTGCGACGTCGACGAGCTCGCGCGATCGCCACCCCGATCAGCACAGCCAGGACGACCATAACGACGCCGAGGACCGCGAGAATCCACGTGGCCGACGCCGGCCATGTCACCGTGCCGCGCAACACGCCGAAGAACACCTCGAACGGGTCAGCGGTGCGCCCCTGGTTCACCCCGTCGAGCTGGGAGCCGAGCGCGACGGCCGCCCACACGCTCCCGAGCAGAACGAATGCCGCGACGACCGTGACCAGCATCGCGATCGTGGAACCGTCGATGCCCTGGCCGCGCTTGTTGGTGGCGCTCATGCCGCCCCGTCCTCCGCCTCGACGGGAGCGGCCCCGTCGACCTCCACCGCGAACTCGTGAGCGGCGTGCTCGGCATCGTCGAGCCCGATCATCGGGTTCGACTCGTCCGGGTCAGGGAACGCCGCGGTGGCATGCCACAGCTTGTTGGTGTCGTTGATCGCACGTTCGGCCTCGACCAGCTCGACCTTGATGGGGATACCGGGGTGCCCGCCGACCTTGATGAGGAACTTCCCGCGGCCCGGCGGCTCCGACCCGGGGCCCGCGTCCCAGGTGCCGGGGTCCTGCCAGGAGGTGAGGAGCTCCTGTTCGGCGCGGGAGAGCGGCACAGCGCTCGTGAGCATGTGCATCTCCGCGCCCGGCAGCCCACCGCACACGACCATGCCGGCGCGTTCGACGAAGCCGCGGGCCTTCATCCGGTCCTCATCGGTGGGGAGGGCGAGAAGGTCGCTCATGGTGTGCGAAATCATCGCCAAGCCCACGCCGCGCTGCCGGTTCAGACGGGTCAACGCGTCCACCCGGTCGACCATGCCGCGGCCGGCGCGCAGCGCCCGCCACAGCTCGTCGAGGATCACGAAGTAGTGCCTGCGCGGCTCCAGCCCGGCATCCGCGAGGGCGTTGGCCACGTTCACGGTGCCGAAACCCGCCGACCAGCAGGCCAGCAGGATCGCGGCCTGCATGTCGGTGTCGGAATCGTCGATCGAGGAGACGTCGTAGACCACGGGACGGTCCCGCGTCATCGGCACGTCCGTGGCGTGCGCGAACGTCTCCCCGAGGCGGCCGCCGGAAGTGAGGCTGATCAGCGACGCCTCCAGGTTCTCGGTGATCGCCTTGTAGCGGTTGTCGTCCCCACGGTCCAGCGCGACATCGCGGACCTCCTGGGGTGCGTCCTGGATCACGCGCAGCAGATCCCCGAGCACCGGCACACCGTCGTGCCGTTCGTCCAGGACCCGCAGGGCGCGGTCGATGATCGACTCCTCCCGGTCAGTGGGTGGCTCCTTGCGGAGGATCGTCAGCAGCGCCGCCACCATCGTGTGCCGGCGCCCGTGGGCGTCCGCGAGGACCTGGGCGCGCTCCTTCTCCTTCCCCGCCTTCCGCAGCCGCTCCGCGGCCTCGAACGCTTCCCCGGGGTCGAGGATGTTCAGATGCCCGCGGCCGCGGCCGAGGGTGATGACCTGGCCGCCGAGCGCGCGGATCATGTCCACGTAGTCGGGCTTCAAGTCTCCGAGCACCAGCGGCAGGGTGCCCAGCCCCGCCAGGCCCGCCGCGGTGCGGCGGGTGTAGGTCGACTTGCCCAGGCCCGGGAGGCCGAGCACGAACACGGACGGGTTCGAGATGAGGTCGGCGTCCTGGAACCAGCTGATCGGGTCGGCGCACACCGTCGCGCCGGTGAACAGCTGGAGCCCCATCGGCACGCCGATCATCGGCGTGCCCGTGCCGACCGAGAACGGGTGCAGCCCGCACACCTGCACCGTGGTACCGCGCCACTCCTCGACCGGATCGACGACGTTCGCCTCGCCGCGGCCGCGGCCGCGGCCGAGCCAGCCGCGCGGGCCCGGCCGGCGTATCTCCGGCTTCTTCTCCCGCTCCGGCCGAGGAGCCCGCTCGGCCGGAAGCTCGCGGGGCTTGCGCTTCTGGGAGCGGCGCCGGCGGGTCTCGTCGATCGCCGGCATTACAGCTGCTCCCTGACCTCGTTCGGCACCCGCAGATGCTTCGGAAGCACCAGCCCGAGCGGCAGCGCGGCGGCGAAGGCCGAATCTTGGGAGCCGTGCACGACCCGCAGCCGGACCCGCGCCGTGGCGGACAGGTTGTCGATCGCCGCTCGGGCGTCGGCCTCCTGCGAGGCATCGAGCACCGTCGCGGTGACGAGCATGCCGAATTGGACCAGGCCGGCGCCGCTGGCCTCCTCCGCGGCGGTAGCCATAGCGGCGCGGGCGGCGGTCATGTTCCGGGCGGTCGGCTTGTTCGACGTGGTGAGGTTGAAGCTCGCCGCGCGCACGTCCGACTCGACGATCGCGGCCGCCTTCGCCGCGTCGATCGGCCGGTACAGCAGAGTGATCCGTTTGCGGGCCACATCGCGGTGCGGAGCCAGCAGCCGCGACAGGATGCTCGAGGGCACGTTGCCGCGCGGGGCGCCGCTCATCATCCACGTCACCGACACGGCGGAGTCGTGCCGGTAGGTGTCCCACCCGGCCTGATGCGCGGTCGGACCCACCTCCGGCCAGTACAGCTCCGGCGGCTCGCCCGCCGCGTTCGCCTCGTCGATCAGCCGCGCCGCGGCCGGATCGTAAGCGATGCGGATGACCTCGCACAGCTGTTGAGCGCTCAGCGGCCGCGAGGTGCCCGCTCCCGTCGCGGTGAGACCCTGCGTGATGCCCGGCAGCCGGGACGCCAGCTCGCGGCCCATCTCGTCCGGGGTGCGCTTGCGGCCGCCCGAGCGGGCCGCGGCGTGGAACGTGATCGCGACGTACGCCTTGATCGTGGCCGACCCGGCCGGGTAGCGGTCCACCAAGTCGCCCAAGAGGCGCTTGGCGAACTCCGGTGCGTTCTCGTCGATGCGGCTGGTCACCTCGCGGCGCAGCCGCGTGCCCGTGTCAGGAGCCGTCTCGATCGTGACCGACACGGCCTCGATGCCGGGCTCATCGCCCAAGCTCGCCAGCCACATGCCCCACTCGGCCACCCAGGCGTCGATCTGCTCCCGGTCGACGAGAGCCGCGCCGTCCGGCTCGGTGCCAATCACGACCGTGTAGTGCGACGTCGCCGGCACCTGCACCAGCGCAAACGGGCGGTTGTACGAATCCCGCCACTCCGTCAGGCGGGACCCCGCAGCCAGGCCCGGCAACTGCGCCGTGCCCCACTCGGCGCGGCCGAGAGGGCCGGAACGGTACAGGTTTGCGCCCTTCGCTTTCGTGAACATCCATCCCACCCTCGTCGTGGCCCGCATCAGCAGGCTCTGCCCGTGCTTGTCCTTCGCCGCCACCGTCAAGAGGAACAGGCCAAAGATGACACCCGTGATGACGCCGTTGACGATGTTCGAAAACATCGTGACCAGCACCGCGAACCCGGCACCGACGAACAAGATCGCCGTGCCGAGGGCACTCAGGCCCAGCAGGCCGGCGGTCTTAGGTTTCGTCCAGTTGCCGTAGCTGCGAGGCGCGTTCTCAGCGGCCTCCGTCGTCGTGGTGATCGTCATAAGGAACCTCCCCGCCTACCGCGAGCCGCTCGGGCCGCCACCGGCCGAATCATCCGTCGCGGACTGCACGGCCCCCTTGGCCGTGTTCGCCGCGCCCTTCGCGACGTCGCCGGCGATCTTCGCGCCCAGCACAATCGGCGCGGCAGGTCCGGCCGCGGCCGCACCACCAGCTGCGGCACCGCCGGCCGCGGCACCGCCTCCAACTGCGGCACCACCGGCAGCAGCGCCACCACCAGCGGCCGCGCCAGCACCGACCCCGGCGCCGGCGGGGGCCGCGCGGCTCGCTGTGGCCGCGACCCCGCCGCCGCCCGCCGTTCCGGCGCCGCTGGGCGGGCTCGTCGACCCGCCGCCACCGCCGGCGTAGGACGCACCGCCGCCGGAGCTGGACGTGCGGCGGATCGCGCCTGTAGCCAGCTCACCACCGACCGCTCCCGCGGCGCCGGCCATAGCCATGCCCGACATGCCCCCGCCCGCCACGGCGCTCGTCATCGGAGCAACAAAGCGCAGCAGCGCCGGGAGAGCGATGAGGGCCATGAGCATCAGCGCCATGCCGGTGAGGATCGACCACAGCCCGCCGCCGTCGTCCTGGAACGCATCCGTCCCGACGAGCTGGAACGCGGCCGCGTAGATCAGTGCCGCGGCAGGCTTGTACAGGATGAACGCGAGGGTCCAACCGACGATGCGGCCGAACCACTGCTTGCCCATCTGCGTGTTCGTGAAGCTCGCAGCGAGCGGGAGCACACCGGCGAGGATCACCAGCAAGCCGCCGCGGACCACCATGAGGGCGACCTGCACGAACACCATCAGCAACGCGATCGCGCCGAGGATCAGCACGCCGATCAGCCCAATGGGCGACGACGTGCTCAGCGCGATCATCGCGGCCACGTTCGTGCCGAAGCACTGCGACTCCCCGCCAGCGGACACGTCGCAGTCCGTGGAGTTGTTCAACACCCACACGGAGAACGAATCGGCGGCGGTGACAGCGAGGGTCAGGATCGCCAGCCCCGCACCCGAGACGACGATCAGCGTCAAGAGCGACTGGATCAGATCCTTGCCCGGCTGCGCGCGCTGCTCCCACGCCATGCGGATGCCGCCGACAATCACGGACAGCACAGCCAGGCCGCCGACGTAGTACCACAACGAGTTCTGGAGGAATCCGACCGCCGAGGACGAGCCACCCGGCGCGCTCGAGCTGAGGATGCCGCCCACCAGCGCTGACGCCCCGGAAATCAGCATCACGGCGATGAACACCACGCCGAGCGCGCCGAGGTTGCGCAGGCCCTCGCCGCGCCGCATCCGCAACGCCACCAGCGCGCCGAGCGCGATCAGCGACAAGACGGCGATCGCCAGGCCGATGTAGGTGACGTAGTTGAGGATCGTGGTGAAAGCCTCGCTGCCCGGCGGCGTACCGCCGCCCGTGGTCGACCCGTCACCCGCGGTCAGGATCGGGGTGGGCACCGCGACCCACATGCTCCCCATGCTCGCGATCGCCTTACCGAAGCCCTCCATGACGCGATTCGTCAGCTCTTGAATCGCATCATTCGACGCCTGCGACACGACATCGCCAATGGCGTTGCCGCCCTTGCACACGACGTCCCACCACTCGCAGTCAGGCTGTGTGGCCATGCTCAAGCTCCGGACCAGGGCGTGTAACCCCCGAGGTTTTGGATCTCTGCAGGAGACAACGGGAGCTCTCCCGCAGAGGTCATTTCGACCTTCCAGTCCCCGTCTGCCCAGACGAGCTTGAGCGGGACGCTTACGAGCTGGCCGCTGGAGTAGTTGAGGGCAAGGTCGACGGTGGCGTTGTCCGCCGAATAGGCCGCGATGTTGTAACCCGCGACCTGAGCCCGCAGATTCGACGTGTTTCCGTCCGAGGACTGACCTTCTAGCACGTCACGCCCAGGCCCAGGAGCGACAAGCTCGACGAGGCGCGGCCCGAGCGTAGCGTCGGTGCCGGTGGCCACGAAGTTGACGGCTGCGAAGAGCGCCCCCTCGGCGGTGTGGGCGAAACAGGAGCGGAAGCCGGCAGAGTCGACGTCTCCGGGACCGGACGCCGCGTCGACCGGGGCGGCCATAGTTCCGACGAGCTCCCACTCGTTCGACGGCGGCGTCGTGAGAGAGCTTGTCTCCTCGAAGCCCTCCAGGCCGCACACACTCGGATCGGCCGCGCTCGGGTCGGCCGACGACGAGGTGGTGGGCGCCGGCGTCGGGTCCGCGTTATTGTCGCCCCCACGCAAGAGGGACGTGACGAGGACGATGATCGCAGCGAGAACGATCGCCCCCACGACGATCGCGGCGACGACGAAACCCCGCCTGCGGAAGGGGTTTGGCGACTCAGCGGTGCTCATAGGTCCGTCCCTCCTCGCGGAATTACGAGCCGGAGATGAATCCGACGAGAGCTGTGGCGGCGCCGATCACCATGACGCCGACGAGGATGGCCACGAACGTCTTGACGTGCTCGCCGCCCTCGCCGCGGCGAGAGTTGAACATGAACATGACCGCCACAGCGATCAGCGCAAGGATCGCGGCGATAAGACCTACCCACTTCGCCCAGCCGAGGATCGTCCCGACCGCCTCGAATCCAGGAGGGGCGACCGGATCGGGGTCAGGCAGTGCGGTGAGCACGTTGACGGCTTCGGCTGCAAGGAGCTGGAGCGACATGGTTCGTCCTTTCAGTTGTGAGCGAGGCCGCTCGGAGACAGTTGCAGATCCGCCAGCAGTGCACGGAGCTCTTTCGGGATCGGGGCAGCAAGGTCGACGGGACCAAGCCGCCAGGCGTCGACCCACGGCACCGTCCACACCCGAGGAACCCCGCCTGCGATGACCTGTTGCAGGTCACGCAGCGGCTTCGGCAGCCGACCAGGCGCATCCACGATGAGGACCAGGCCGACCAGCTGCACGGCGTCGCCCAGCACACCCGAGGCCCACTCAGTCGCCGCGCGCTGCGCCGCGGTGAGGCCAGACCAGTTCGTGCGAGCCACGAGCGCGACACGGCTGGAGGTGCCAGGAGTCTCAGGCATCGGCCAGCCGTGCTGCGCCGGACGACTCCCGGCCGCGAGCGACGCCAGGGTCGACTCGCCGGCACCGCCGTGCACCCCGAGCCACCACACCGTCGCTGGCCAGGCCTGCGACCACCGCGGCAGACGATCCGCCGTATCCGGTGTCGGAACGCCCGGCTGAGGCGTTGCTGGGCCGGTACGAGCCTGCCGGCGCGTCGCGGGAAGAGCGGCCTCAGGTTCAGGATCCGGTGCTCGATCGGGACCGGTGAGCCAGGGATTCGCGTTCGTCATGCTCGCTCCGCTCTGCATAGGACTAAACCCATCCTCAACTCGGCCTCCGTCATCCGGTCAGCTTTGTGACCCCCTGTGGAGGAACGCCGCTGCGACGTAATCCTACCCAGAACGCTCAAGAACCGTCGATTATCATTTCAAACCCCCCGGAATCGCGATACGTTGAGACCGCGGAAACCGCCCACCTCACACATACGAGAGAGGCACACCATGACTGACCCCGTGGCGACGTACCCCCGAATCGTGGCCGTGGTGGACACACCCACCGGCGGGACGGTCAGCATCGACGGCCGCATGACGCCCGTCGAAGGCGTCGACGAGCAAGCCGTCCGCAAGGAGATCCACGCTCTCGTGACCGCCACGGCGATCGAGCTGCACCGCCCCGTCCGGCTCACGACGCGCGACTCGCTGGGCGAACAGCAGTTCGCCGTCCACCCCGACGGCCGGATGGAAGCTCTCACCCCATTAGATGAAGCATCCGCCGTCTCCGCCCCCGCCTCGCCCGTCATCGACTCGCCGCCCGCAGGGGCGCCGGCAGCGCCGATGACCCGCGCGGAGGCGAAGCGCCCCACCCTCGACGACTTTCTGCAGTCCAGGCCACCCGCACCAGTCGGGCCCGCCACGATGGGCTGGCAGGCCGTGGTGCGCCGCCTCACCGCCGGCCTCGTCTCCCCACGTCCGAGCGAGTTCGAGCTGGCCCACCGATCCGCGATCGAGCGCGTACAGCGGTCCCTCCGCGGACCCCGAACCGTCGTCGTCATCAATCCGAAGGGCGGCGCCCACAAGACCACCGCCACCCTCCTGCTCGCCGCGACCTTCGGCACCCATCGCGGCGGTTCCACCCTGGCCTGGGACAACAACGAGACGCGCGGCACGCTCGGCTGGAGAGCGCAGCCCGCGCGGCATCAGAACACCGCGGTCGACCTGCTCCGCGACCTCGACCGCTTCAACGACGTCCGCAACGCGCGCGTCGGGGACCTCGACAACTACACGCGCCTGCAAGGGTCCACGCAGTTCGACGTGCTCGCATCTGACGAGGACGCTGCCGCCTCGAGCACCATCGACGCGGCAGCGTTCAACGAGCTGCACGCGACACTCAGCCGGTTCTACCGGGTGATCGTCGTCGATACCGGCAACAACATGCGCGCCTCCAACTGGGAAGCCGCGGTCGCCGCCGCCGACCAGCTCGTCATCGTCTCCACCGTCCGCGAGGACACCGCGGCATCCGCCGCCTGGCTCGTCGACGGGCTCACCGAGAAGGGCCACGAGGCAAAGGTCCGCCAGGCCGTCACCGTGCTCGCGTCCCCGGCCAAGGTGGCCGACCCGCAGCTGCACGACCGCCTGCACAGCCACTTCAACAGCCTCACGCGTGCGGTTGTGGACGTCCCGCACGATCCCGCCCTCGTCGACGGCGGCACGCTCAACTTCGACGCCCTCAGCGCCGAAACCCGCGAGGCGTGGCTGCAAGTGACCGCGACCGTGGCGGACGGGCTGTGAAGCGCGTGGCGGCGGCCGCGGTGCCGCTCCTGACAGCGCTCACCCTCGCCGGGTGCGTCGGCACCGCCGGCGGGCCAGGGACGGCCACGCCCAGCAGCTCACCGAGCGTGACCTCCACCAACCCCGCCAACCCCACGCCGCCGGTCGACAACGCCACCGCCGACCCCGTGCCGGAGGCCGGCACGGACAGCCAGGCGGCCGCGATCGATACCGCCGAGAAGGCCGTCGCGGCGTTCGCCCGCCCCGACCTCAGCTACGACGAGTGGATCAACGGGCTCTACCCGTACCTCACCCAAGCCGGCGCCGCCGCCTATGAGGACACCGACCCCGCCCGGGTCCCCGTGCGCCAGGTCACCGGCGCAGGGACGATCCTGCCCGCGTCGACGGAGGTCGCGCTGATTGTCCAAGTACCCACCGACGCCGGCCCGTACAACGTCAGCCTGAGCCGCCCCAGCACGGACGCGGCATGGCTGGCCGATCGGATCCGCCCCGCAGAGGGATAGCGGCATGGCAGAAGGAAAGTCGACTGCCGGCGTGCTCATCGTGGCCACGCCGCTCGTCGTCGTGGCCAGCATCTTCGCCCTCGTGCTCCTGTTCATGACCGCCGGCGGCTCGGCCGCCGCATGCAGCGGCGGCGCCGGAACCGTCGACCCCGCGAAGGTGCCCACCGAACCGGTGGCCGGCTACTCCGGCGAACAGCTCACCAACGCCGCGCTCATCATGAACGCGGCCGTTCCCCTCGGCCTCGACCGGCAGGCGCAGGTCATCGGCGTGATGACCGCGATGGGCGAGAGCTCGCTGCGCAACATCGGCTACGGCGACGACATCAACGGCGTCACCAACCCGGACGGCACCCCCACCTGCTCCCTCGGCCTGTTCCAGCAGCAGTGGTGCCTCGGCAGCTGGGGCACCCGCGACCAGGTCATGGACCCCACCTACGCCGCCACGCAGTTCTTCACCCGCCTGGCTGCGCTCCCCGACTGGCAGACCCTCGAACCCACCATCGCCGCCCACAAGGTGCAGCGCAACGCCGACCCGTACCACTACGAGAAGTTCTTCGACGCCGCCAACCAGGTCGTCACCGCGATCGCCGGCGACGCCGCCAGCGGCGGCGGATGCACCGGCGACGGCAGCATCGTCTACCCGCTCGGACCCGGCTTCAACATGACCGACGACTACGGGCCCCGCGTCATCGACATCCCGGGCGCCTCGTCGTGGCACCCCGCGGTCGACCTCCAGCACTGGCCCAACAACTGCAAGGACCAGATCTACTCCATCAGCGACGGCACCGTGACCTACATCGGAGGCATCCAGCTCACGATCAAGTCACCAGACGGCTGGAGCGCGTCCTACCTGCACATGAAGCTCTCCGATATCTCTGTCGCCGTAGGCGACACCGTGACCGCCGGCGAACCGATCGCGCTCACCGGCAACGAGGGACCATCCGGCGGATGCCACCTCGACCTGCGCATCAACAAGGAGGGCACTACCGACCCGGCGATCGCCAGCCTCAAGGCCGGCGAGGACCTCGGCGGCCCGCCGACGTCCTACGGCTTCGTGAACCCCGAGGAGTTCTACCAAGCCTTCGGCATGGTGCTCTGCCAGCCCGAATCGTGCCGGAGGCCCTGATGAGCGCATCGGTCCCCGCCTACCCCGTCGTGTACGTCGACGTCGCGCCGGACGGCAGCGCCCACGTCAACGTCGCCGGCCGACACGAGCACTTCGACGCCGCTCCCAGCGACGTCACGCGCCGCGCGGTCACCGAGTACGCCACAGCGGTCGCGGCCGAGCTGCACCGGCCGCTGCGCATGCAGATCACCGACCCGGACGGGAAGTGGCTCGTCGCCGTGCACCCCAACGGCACCGTCACGGACCTGGCCGAGCCCGCCGCGAAGGCCCGCCGGCCGCGGAAGCAGGCCGTCACGGTCCCCGCCACCGCAGCCGCACTCGGCCCAGGCGCGATCGGCCCTCCGCCGATCACCACGCCCGCTCCGGCCGTCTACCGGCCACCCGCTCGACCGGCCCAGCCGATCGCGCCACCGCCGGCACCCGTCGACCCCGACCTCGAGCACACCAACCTCGCTCAACGGCCAACACCACGGCGGCCGGCCGCACCGACCGCGACCCTCCGATTCAGCACGGGCGACGTCGCCTACGTCAGCGGCGCCGCCCTGATCGGCCGACGACCCGCCGCCGACGACGGCGAGGACGTCGACCTGCTCGTCAGCGTCGACGACGAATCCCGGATGCTCTCCCGCACCCACCTACGCATCGAATGGCACGACGGCGCCCTGTGGGCCACCGACCGCGCATCCTCCAACGGAACCACCATCGAACGACCCGGCACGGCGACGCTGGAGCTCACGCCGTGGCAGCCGCTCCAGCTGCACGACCAGGACATCGCCGTGATCGGTGACGTCCGCCTCACCGTCTCCCTCGTCAACAATGACCAGGAGGTGTCCCCCAGATGACCGACAACCCGCGCGATACTGAGAGCGTCACCTCATCTGGCCGCGCCGCGTCACGAGGTGACTTAGCTACGAAAAACTCCGAACCCGAACGGAGCCCACATGAAACCCCCGAGCCGGTGAGCGAAGAGGACTACTGGTCGCAGTACCCCGACACGCTGACCACCGCCGACGTGGCCAAGATCATCCGCAGCGGTGCGCCAGCCGTCCGAGCGCGCCTGCGCGACGGCACGATCCCCGGACACCGGATTGCTGACTCCTGGATCATCTTCAAGGCAGAGATACGCGCGTGGCTCGCCGCGACGAGCAACCGCCCCCGCCCCAGCGAGCCCGTCGACGTGCTCGCCGCCTACCCCGACGAACTCAGCTACCGCGACCTCATGCAGCTGTTCCGCGTCAAGTACAAGGGCACCATCTACATCTGGCTCGAACAGGGCCACATCCCCGGCTCCTTCGTCGGAGGCCGCTGGATCGTCCACAAATGGCAGCTACGCGAACAACTCGACGAATGCAGCAACCAAAGGACTTCCCCGGGAGCGGAATGACCGACACACGGCGCGTCATGAGCCGCGAATGCATACTGTCCGGGACAGTGGAGCCATGAGTGCAATGAAGAGACGGGCCCGTCGCGCTGACGGGGCCCCGACCGTCCTTCTGCAAGGCCGCGTGTCGCCCAGAGCGCGCGCCGAAGTCCAGGAGGCGGCCGAGCGCAGTGGCGTGTCGATCGCCTACTACCTGGAGGCGCTCATCGACCAACTTGTCGAGGACAACGGACGACTGCCCGTCATCGCGTCGCCGCGTCCTCAGAGGGAGGAGCTGCCCATCCCCGCGGCATAAACGAAAGAGCCCGCCGTATCGGCGGGCCCCTCAAGTTTCGTAGCTCTCAGTCGCCTGTCGCCAAACGTTCGACTTCGAGCTAATCGCATCCAGCACCGGTTACCAGCCGGGCCTTCGTCGTACCCCCAAGGACGCACCTAGGAGATGACGCCATAGTAGCTCAACGCGCCCGCGTTCGCGCGGTAACTGTTACAGAAACCGGCGTGTCGGACTTTGATCCGGCCGTCGCGTGGACCCTCACGCGCGCTCTCAGCCCGCGCGATCGTGTACGCGCGGCCGCGCAGCTCGCGTCCGGCGAGATCCTGAACGAGTACGACCACGAGTGGTCGATCAACGAGCTCCCCCCGCACACGCCCTGGGCGATGTACCTCGCCGGGGACGACCGCCGCTACGCCTACGTCTGCTTCGACTTCGACAGCTCCCGCGGCAACGCCCCCTATGACGCCGCCCGCCTTTCCCACTGGCTCGACGAGCTCAACATCGCGCACCTGGTGTGCGCGTCCGGCCCTACTGGCGGCCGGCACGTCTGGATCGGCCTGGCCGAATCCGCCGACCCCGACCTCGTGCGCACCCTCGCGCTGCTCACCGCGCAGCTGCTCCCCTCGCTCGACCCCACTCCCCTGGCCAACCCGGCCACGGGCTGTGTGAGGCCGCCCGGAGCCCCCCACCGCCTCGGCGGTGTATCCGTGGCCCACGGGCCGCTCACAGCCCTCACCAACTGCACCGTCCCCGCCGACGCGATCACCGACCTCACCGCGTTCCTCATCGACGCCGGCGCCGAAATCCCCTCCCCGACCCTCGGCCTCCTCCGAGGCATGACCGTCGACGACGACGGCCACCCCTACATCGCCGGCCCGAAACGCCCGCTCACTCCCCGCGTCGACGCGATGCTCCACAGCGAGCCGGGAGAGGACACGTCCTACACCCTCGCAGCCGTCCTCGCCGGCTGCGCACACTCCCGCTGGCGCTACGCCGACGTCCTCGCCGTCGTCGACGAGCCCGCGTTCGAGCACGTGCGCACCCTCCGCGGCCGCCACGGCGGCGACCGCATCCCCCGCACCGAACGCGGCCGCATCCGCGCCCTCGACGCCGCATGGAACAACGCCGTCCGCTACGTCGCCGCGCACCCCCTCAACGGCACCGGCGACGACACCAACTACGCCGCCCGATCGAACACCGCCCTGGCGGCCGTAGAACGCGCCCAGGAGCGCGCGAACGCCATGCCGGGCCTGTGGGGCGCAGACCGGGCGTCATCGGCCGCACGGCGCAGCACAGGGACGCACAGCACCCGTGCCGTCCTCGACGCCCTCTGCCTCTACATCGCCCAATCGGCGCAGCTCGTCGTCGAAGCCGACGTGCGCCGCCTCTCGGCCGACACCGGCTACGGACGCACCACCGTCCACACTGCGCTCCAGACCCTCACCCGGCCCCTCGTCGACGAGGACCCCGAGTCGGCGTGGATCGTCCGCGTCGGAGAACCCGAAGCCCCCCACGGGCAGCGCTACCGACTCTCCGAGCGGTTCTCCACAGACCCAGAGGACCAAGACCGGACACAAGTGCTTGCACGCCCCCGCCCCCCTGCACCCGCGCTCAACCGGACCTACTGGACGACACGACTCAGCCGCGAGCTCCAGCCGCTCGCGCACGACACGTTCGCTGCACCGCGCAGCCTGGGTCGCACCGCCGGACTCGTGTTCAAGCATCTCGCCGTCGACGCTCACTCCACCGTCGACGACCTGGTGCAGCGAACCGGGCTGGACGGCGTTCGTGTGCGGACCGGGCTGCACCGCCTCCGGTTCCATCATCTCGCACGCCGTAACGGTCCCGGCTGGAGCCGAGGCGACGACACGGCCCTCGACCGGGCCGCCGACGAGCTCGACGTCGCCGGCTACCTCGACGACCGACGCGCCCGCTACGGGGCCGAGCGCGGCCGCTGGGAGTGGTGGAACGCCGAGCTGACCTGGATGCGCAAGCCCAACAAGAAGCGCCGTGGCCGGCGAGCTCCCAGCGGCGTTGCCCTGTTCGCTCAGAACGATCGTCCCGACTACGCCCGCTACCCGCGAGGCCCTGACGGCCGCGGCGACCACCGGGAAGCGCTCAACCTGGTGAGAGCCGGCGTGCTTTCCCCCGCCGTCGCACTCGACGCGGCCTGAATCACCCGATCCGCACCAGCCGGCACCCCGGGCACTCCCACGCCACATGCCGGCCGAACTCGACCGGGACCAGCTGCACCAGACACGCTGCGCACGTCGGAGAGAACTCCAGCTCCTCGTCGACGTCCACCGCCACAGCGTAGATCTGCGTTCGAGCGCGGAAGGGTGCTCGAACGCACTCTGTGGAGGAGCCGCTGCGCGGCGCACCCCCATCGTTGTCCGTCTGCCTGGCCGCCGAATCGTAGTTCGCTCCGCGGCTGCCGTGCCGGGCTTTCGCGGCATATCCTCCCTCGCTGCGCTCAGTCCGGTATTCCACGACCCGGCACTCTCGCCGCTCCCGCTCTCAAACGATCCTCTTGCCAGACAGGCGAACAAAACAGTTGATCGGAGAGAGAAGATCATGACCGACACCACCACCCACACCGGGACCGTCGAGCACATCGACCCGCACGCACTCGTGATCGAGGCCAACGTCAGGCCCAGCGCCCCGCTGACGGCCGGATTCGTACAGAGCATCCGGGAGAACGGCGTCCTGACGCCCGTGCTCGCCCGACGCGACGAGAACGGCAACGTCCTCGTCCGTGCAGGACAGCGACGCACCCTCGCGGCCCGAGAAGCAGGCGCGACGACGATCCCCGTCTACATCGTCGACGCCGACGAAGCCACCGCCGAACGGATCATCCAGCAGATGGTCGAGAACGACCAGCGCGAAGCCCTCACTGACGGCGACCGAGCCGCCGCGTTCCAGCAACTCGCGTTCGAGGGCATGAGCGTCACCGCGATCGCCAAGCGCACCGCCACCAAGCCCAAGGACGTCAAGACCGCCCTCGCCGTGGCCGAGAACGCCGTCGCAGCATCCGCGATCCACGAGCACCCGCTGACCCTCGACCAGGCCGCGGTGCTCATCGAGTTCGACGACGACGCCACACGGGCACAACTGATCGAGGTCGCCACCAGCAACCCGGCCCAGTTCACCCACGCCGCCCAGCGCGCACGCGACGAGCGAACCCGTGCCAAGGTCAAGGCCGACGCCGAAGCGGACCTGACCGCCCGCGGATACACGATCCTCGACCACGAGGTCTACTACGGCGACTCCGGCCACACCAACATCCGCGAGCTGCGCACCCAGGACGGCGAGCGGGTGAACGTCGAGGACATCGAGAACGTCGACGGGCGCGCCGCGTACGTCCGCGTGCCGTGGAACGGCGACGCCCAGGTGGTCTACTACCTCAGCGACCCCAAAGCGGCCGGATTCCGCAAGGAGGGCGCATCGGCGGCCGGGCCGATGACCGACGAGCAGAAGGCCGAACGACGGACCCTGATCGCCAACAACAAGGCGTGGGCCTCCGCCCAGGTCGTGCGCCGCGAATGGCTCACCACCCTGCTATCCCGCAAGACGCTCCCCAAGGACACCGCCGCGGTGATCGCCACCGGACTGACCGTGCACCGGCAGGCCGTCAGCCTCGCCACCCGCGACGGCAACACTCTCGCGCACGAACTCCTCGGCATCGACCGCGGCGGATACTGGGAGGCCGACAAGCTCGCCGCCCTCGTCGAGCAGACCCCCGACAAGGCGCAGCACGTCGCCCTCGCCGTCGTGCTCGGCGCGATCGAGAACGTCACCAGCAAGCAGACCTGGAGACACCCCTCCCCCACCGACCGGGCCTACTTCACCCAGCTCGCCGCGTGGGGATACGGACTCAGCGAGGTCGAGCAGATCGTCACCACCGCGAACGAGGACACCACGGCGGACTACGCCGAGGACTTCGACGACACCGACGACGAGTGACCCACCGGAGGGGGCCGCACAGGCCCCCTCCCCTCACCCGGAGGCACCATGCTCACCCTCACCACCCCCGAAGGCCACCGCTTCACCGCCGACACCGACGTGCGCCTGGCCGGCCTGTGGGCCGACGCGCAGCTCGGCCCCGGCTGGGACACCCACCTCGCCCCGTTCGACGAGCACACCGTCATGAACGACCTGATCGATGAGATACACGCGATCGAGGACGGCGAAATCCCCGGCTTCACCATCATCGCCAGCGGGCCGTAGCCCACAGCATCGGCCCCCGCTCCGCGACCGCCGGCGAGGGGGCCGGGCCCCCTCGCGCTCCCCCACCGATCGGACCGGCCTCCGGCCGGACAGCCCGCCTTACCGGGCGCATTTTCTTGCCGTGAAGCCTTCGGCAGCATACGGTCGGCCACCTCCACGCAAGCGGCTACGCCGCCGGCTCCCCCGACAACTTCGGCACGCGGTCGCTGCGCTCCCTCACATCGCGCCGAACTTCTCTCCCCCACCGCCCTCACGGGTTGCGCTCCAGCTGGCACTCCCTAGCGGCGACGAGTCGCCTTCACGGCAAGAAAGCGTGAGGGGTTTGGGAAGGGAGAGAGCCATGACCCGCAAAGTCAGCACCCGCAAGAGCGCCGAGGAACGACGCGCCGAGGCCGAACAGCTGCACGAGACGATCACGGAACAGATCGAGGGGCTGCGCGACTCCGAGACGTGGACCCGGTTCCTCGCGTTCGCTCAGGCGTTCCACCGCTACAGCCTGGGAAACCTGCTGTTGATCTTCGCGCAGTGCCCCGAGGCCACCCACGTCGCCGGATACCGGACCTGGCAGAGCCTCAACCGGCAGGTGCGCAAGGGAGAGCACGGCATCCGCATTTTTGGCGGCCGCGACGTGCGCGAGACGGTGGAGAACGAGCAGACCGGCGAAGAGGAAGAACAGCGCCGCGTGCGCTTCTTCCCCGTGTCCGTGTTCGACATGGGACAGACCGACCTCATCGACGAGGAAGCAGGCGACCCGGCCAACATCGCCCAGCCGCTCACCGGAGACGACCCCGCAGGGATCTACAACGCCGTAGCCGACTACCTCACCGACAAGGGCTGGAGCGTCAAGCGCGAGCCGATCGCCGGAACCGCCAACGGCTACACCGCCACAGACGGAACACAGCGCGTCGTCATTGACGCGAACCTCTCCCCCGCCCAGGCAGCCAAGACCGCGCTACACGAAGCAGCCCACGTCATCCTGCACGCCGAGGAAGACCACGCAGAGTACGTCGAGCACCGCGGGATTAAGGAAACTGAAGCCGAGAGCGTCGCGTACGTCGTCGCCGGGATTCTCAGACTCGACACCAGCGCCTACAGCGTCGGCTACGTCGCCGGATGGAGCAACTGCGACACCGACACCGTGAAGGCCACCGCCGTCAACGTCCTGCGCGCCGCCCACGCACTCGCGGACGCGATCACCACCACCGACAGCCCCGCCCCCGTGGCGGCCTGAGAATCGGAAGGAACACCCAGCCATGAGCGAGAGCATCCAGGTCATCGAGAACCGCGTCGTCAAGAGCGACGACGACGTGGTGAGCAAGAGCCGCCAAATCGGCTACCGCGCCCAGGAAGTCGCGGACTATGCCCGCGCCGGGTACGCGCTCGCCCACACCGCCACCATCGACGGCGCCGACTACGTGACATTCGTCGACACGCTCACCCGCACCACCGACGACTGAGGCGCGGGGCGAGGGTCTCCCCTTTCCCGCTCCGGCGCGGCCTTCCCTCCGGGCCGCCGTGACCGAGGGGACATCCCCTCGCGCTCCCCAATCTCGACTAGTAAAGCCATATGTATAGCCATATGTCACGCAGTAAGGTGGGCAGGAGGAGATGCGAGAAATCACGCTATAGGCCATGCATAGCAACACGCCGCACGCAACGCCCGACATCACGTGACGAATCCCGCAGTATTACAAGCGGGCAGTCCCACAGGACGCACCGCAGGAGGAATCATGAGCATCCACAGAACCGTCACCGTCGCCCAAGGCAAGGGCGGTGTCGGCAAGACCAGCCTCGTCAGCAACATCGGCGGCCTCACCGCCGCCGCCGGCAACCGCGTCCTCATCCTCGACCTCGACCAGCAAGGCAACGTCGCCCGCGACCTCGGCTACACACCCGACACTGGCGACGACCTACTCACCGCGCTCATCACCGCAGCACCAGTGCCCGTGCTGCGCAACGTGCGCGACCGGCTCGACGTCGTGCCCGGAGGCCCCGCCCTCGGCGACGTCGCCGCCGTCATGGCCAGCCGCGCACAACGTGGAGGAGAGGACCTCGCAGACGTCCTCGAAGGCAAGCTCGGCGCGATCGCAGACGACTACGACCTCATCCTCATCGACACCCCACCCGGCGACCGCATCATTGTCACCGCCGCGCTCACCGTCTCCCGCGCCGTCATCATCCCCACCCGACCCGACGAGGCCAGCATCGACGGCGTGACGCGGATCGCGGAACGCTTCCTCGACGTCCGAGAGCGTAACCCCAGCCTGCGACTGGCCGGCGTCGCTCTGTTCGCGATCGCTTCCCGCACTACCCGCCTCGAACGAGACGTGCGCGCCAGCCTCGCCCAGGTGCTCGGAGACGCCGCGCCCGTGTTTACCACCCGCATCCGCCACCTCGACAGCGCCGCCGCCGACGCGCGACGACGGGGCCTGCTCGTCCACGAGCTGGAGGCGGCCGCGATCGACGACCGCGCCGCCCGCATCAGCGCCCTCCGCAGCGGCACGACGCCGACCGGCGGCCTGTACGCGCGGGACGCATCCGGACTCGCGACCGACTACGAGAACATCGCCAGGGAGCTGCTGACCCGCGTCGCGGAGATCGAGCAGGAAGTGAGCGTCGCATCATGAGCGAGCCGCAGATCGACCGCCCCAGCCTCGCGGACGCGTTCAAAGGCTCCGGCAACGGTCGCGCCGCCAGCCTCGGCGGACTCCTGCCCAAGACCACCCGCCCCGCCGAGCCCAGCCCGGCCGACACGGCCGTGGCAGTCGAGCCGGTCGCTCCGCGGCAGAAGCCGACACCCAAGCCCGCCGCCGAACGCACCCCGGCACCCCGGCGCGTTCTCGCCCAGCACGAGGGCGTGCAGAACGTCGCCGTGTACCTCGAGCCCGACATCCTCGCCCTCGTCCGCGCAGCCAAGACCCGCACCGCGGCGGGGGAGCCGGACAAGACCTACGACGAACTCCTCGTCGACGCGCTCGACCATATCCCCACCGAGCGGCTGGCCGCCGCGTTCGCCGGCACCCCCCGCACCCAGCGGCGGGCCGCTGCAACGCCGCGCACGCCGCGCCAGAGGCAGCGGCGGCATCCAGATCCAGCTCCGCCTCGACGGTGACCAGCGCCGCGCGCTCGACGAGCTCACCGCCGTCGCCGGCGCGCCCTCGCGCAGCGCCCTCGTCGCCACCGCCTACCGGCTGCACCTCGCCCCGCACGACCGCGAGAGCTGACCCGACCCCGCGACCGCGATCATGCGGCGACAGCACACGGCAGCACGCCGGCACGGAGGCCGGCCCGCACAAGGAGCCGCTGCGCGGCGCGGACACTCTCATGCATTCTTTGACCTGTCCGGCTGTCGAGGATACGGCGGCTCCACTGCGGGCCAACGGCTTTCGCGGCATATCCTCCCTCGCTGCGCTCAGTCCGGTATTCCACGGTCCGTTGCTCCCTCCGCTGCGCAGGCCGTTAATCCCTCGATTGCCGGAAGGCAAAGAAAAACGGTTGGTAGGGAGAGGGGCAGAGCAATGGCTGAGCAAATCACGGTGTACACCACCGGCCCGGCATGCGCCCGCTGCACGCTCACCAAGAACGTGATGACCAGCAAGGGAATCGAGTTCGTCGAGGTGAACATCAGGGACGACGAGGCGGCACGGACGTACGTCGTCGAGGACCTGGGATACACCGAGGCACCCGTCGTCGTAGTCACCGACGAGGACCACTGGAGCGGATTCCGCCCCGACCACATCGACCGCATCGCAAACAACCGATAGGAGAGAACCATGTCCGTCCGCACCATCACCGGAAACCTGGCCGCCGACCCCGAGGTCGTGCAGGCCGGAAGCATCCAGATCACCAAGCTCCGCGTCATCGAGAACACGGGGGAGTACCGACAGGGCAAGTGGCAGGCCCACGACACCCCCACGACGCACTTCATCGAGGCCCGGTTCGAGCTGGGCGAGAACGCAGCCGCATCCCTGCACAAGGGCGACGCCGTGATCGTCACCGGACGCGAGCACACCTCCAGCTGGGGCGAGGACGCCAACAAGCAATACGGGCGCGTCATCGACGCCGACAGCATCGGCGCGGACCTCGCCCGCGCGACCGTCACCATCAGCCGGAACACCCGCGACGACCAGCAGTAGCCACCCACGTCACGGCCGGGGCGCCACACCGCCCCGGCCGTGTCGGTGACGCCAGAGAAGGTAAGAAACATGGCCGTGAATGAAGAACACCGTCAAGTCGAGGTCGCCCGCGACCTCTCATCCCAGGCCAGAACACTCGCGCACTCGACCCGAGACGTCCCGGCGCCGTTCGATTCCTACACGCTGCTCGGTGAGCTGGTCGCCACCGTCGACGACCTCGAACAGGTCTGTCAGCAGCTTGGGGCCTGGCACTCTCGGGTCGTCGACGGCGAGCACTACGCCGGCGAGGACAACCGAGGGGACGGAGCGACAGGAACCGTCACCGCCGCCGCCGAGCTGCAACGGGCCGCTGCCGCGCTCGGCGCCGCCTCCCAAGCTCTCCGGGCCGCGCATTCCGCGAACGGCGTGGTGCGCTGGTTCGACGAATGAGCGGCGCACGGACCCATGTGCAGCGGCTCGTCGACGCCATGCTCGACGCGGCTCAGTCCGCTGAGCCGAAAGCCGAGCACAGCATCACCCTGACGCCCGAGAACTCGCTTCTGCTCCCGATCCACGCCACCGAGCTGTCCCGCATTGTCGACGGCGTGGACGGCGCATACCGCGGCCACGTCTACCGCGACTGCATGGTGTGGGATCAACCTGTCCTCGATCACCTGGTCATCGTGACGCCCGTCGTCGGCCGGGTCACCGAGGATTCGCATGGACCGACCTACTTTGGCGATCTGCGGAGCGGCACATTCGGCACCGAACCGCCGCCGATCCGCGAATAGCCGCATGCGCTACAGCCCCGGCCGGGGGCGTGCGCCGCGACAATAGAGGCACGGAGCGACAGGAGAGAGTCGTGAAGATCCCCGAGCCCTTACGGCTGTGGTGGCACGATGGCGCCGGCGTGCGCGTGCTCCGCTACAGCGGCCGCCAATGGGCCGTCCTGGCGCTTGTGAGCCTCATCTGCACCCTCGCCAGCCCTATCCCCGTTGACAGCCCCTTGAGTCGTTCCATGCTCGTGGTCGTGCCCTATCTGCTCGTGCCCGCCGGCCTAGCCGCCACGACTTTCGCGATCGTCGCCGCGGTGCTCACGCGCCGGTTCCGGCGGGCGAGCCGAAGGTGACCCTTACAGCTGTAGACCGGGGCCGCAGTAGCTCGGGCCGAAGAGGACGGGGAAGGGGCTCCGACGCCCGCTCGCCAGCAGAGGTGTGGCGGCATCTGAGTGCTCTTTGGTGTGCGCTGTACGCTGTGGGGGATGGTCTCTTCGACCCGGATTCCGCGTTCCGCGACGCTGAACGAGCAGTGGTTGATAATGAGGCTCATTACCAGCGTCGGTCTGACGTTGCTACTGATGCTCGGTCTGGCAGCAACGGCGCATGCGGAATCGAGCGAGGCGGCGTCTATTCCGCTCCTGGTATCCGGGCTGATGGACCCGCACGTGGAACCGGTGGCCGACGCCCCCGCAGAGCACGAGGAAGCCGCCAGCGGCGCATGGTCCGGATCGAACGCGCTGGCCGGTGCGGCGTTGTGTGTGTTCGGTGTTCTGTGTGGCCTGACGTTCATGGTGGCCTTGCGAACGCTGTGGCACCGACGGATATCGCCCGTTCTCAGTGAGGTGTCGCGGGTGCCTTCGCTGCTTGCTGTGCCGGCCCTGCGCGCGCATCCGGTGGTGTTGTCGTTGACGCAGTTGGGTCTTTCTCGAACCTGAAATCTGGCACGCCGCCCCGCGGGGTGGTGCTTCGTCCCGGGCTACGTGCCCGGGATCTTCCCTGTGCCGTGTCTTGGTTTGGAGTACCCGATGAAAACCCCTCTAAAGGTGACCCTCGTCACCGCTGCCGTCGTAGCGGTGATGGTTGTGGCCGCGCTGATCTACGTCCTTATCGACCGCAGTCAAACCCCTGCCTCTGGGGAAGGTTCCTCGCCGCCGCAGGTGTTGCGAGAAAGTTCGCATGTTCTCGATGACGGAGGCGAGGGTGCCGTCACCGTGGTGGAGTTCTTGGACTTCGAGTGTGAGGCGTGTGGCGCTTTCTACCCCATCGTGGAGGATCTGCGGGAGCAGTTCGCGGGGGAGATCACCTACGTCGTCCGGTACTTCCCGCTCCCAGGTCACTTCAACTCGAAGAACGCGGCCCTGGCCGCCGAGGCGGCGGCGCAGCAGGACCGGTTCGAGGACATGTACCACCGGTTGTTTGAGACCCAGGCGGAGTGGGGTGAGGCGCAGGAGTCGCGCGCTGACCTGTTCCGCGGTTTCGCGGAAGAGCTCGGGCTGGACATGGCTGCCTACGATGCCGCTGTGGCTGACCCGTCGACGGCGGAGCGGGTGGAGTCGGACTTCCAGGAGGGGCGTGCTCTCGGGGTGAGCAGCACTCCGACGTTCTTTGTGGATGGTGAGATCGCCGAGCTGCAGGAATGGGATGACCTCGAGAACGCCATTCAGGCCGCGGTGAACGGTGGCCGGTGATGCGGGCGGGGTTGTCGCATCGACGGGTGATCTTCGTCGGCGCCGGGCAGGCGGGACTCGCGGTCGCCGCGGCGTTGATCGCGGAGGGTCTGCGACCACAGCACGAGTTCGTGGTGATGGACGCGGCCGCGGCGGGGCAGCGTTCCTGGACGTCGCGGTGGCATTCGATGGAGCTGCTCAGCGACGCCCGGCACAGTGCGCTGTCTCCGCGCCAGCTGCTGGGTGATCAACGCCGGCATCCTCGAGCGGATGAGATGGCTGACTACCTCACCTTTGTCGAAGCCGGCCTGGGTGTGGAGACCGTCTGGAATGTCCGGGCTACCGGGGTGGAGCATCGGGGCAACGGCTCGACGCTGTTGCTGTCGACGACAGTGGGCGAGGTGCAAACCCGCAACGTGGTCTGCGCGACAGGTGCGCACACTCACCCCCGGGTCCCGGACTGGGCGGACGGGCTGACGGCGCCGGGGGTAGTGATCCATAGCAGCGAGTACTTGTATCCGAAGCAGATTCCCACCGGCGACGTGCTGATCGTCGGCGGCGGGAACAGCGGCGTGCAACTGGCCCGCGAACTGTCTGCCTCACACACCGTCACTCTGTCCACCCGCACTCCGCGCCAGCCTCGGCCCGCGATGAGCTACCCCGCCATGGCAGGCGAAAGCGTGCCGCTGTTCTCCCGTACGCGGCGACCCGAGCCCATCTTCGGCGACAGCTACGAGCATCTGCGCCGCCGGGGCGTCACAATCGCCCCCGCAGTCGAGGCCGCGAACGGCGCCGTGGTGACCTTCGCCGATGGCACACAGGTGTCTCCCCGGTCGGTGATCCTCGCCACCGGCTACGACCCCGGCGACCGTTGGCTGCCGCAACCCAACGGCTCTGCGCGGCCTCGACGCACCATGACCGGTCTTCCCGGATTGTTCGTGGCGGGGATGCCGCAGTACGGCGGCCGTGGCTCCGACACCGTCGCGGGGGTCTGGAGAGACGCAACGACGATTGCCCAGCACATCATCAACCGGCCCTGAAAGGACCGTCCCTATGACCACAGAGCCCACAACCTCTCGTGCATCCTTGCGCACGCCGCGCATGTCTGGCACTCGTCGGCGGCTCCGGTTGCTCTCCGCTGTAACGGGGGTGCTGATCGCTGTCGGTCTGCTGTTCGCTGCCGCACCGCCCGCGGCGGCGCATGATCAGATCGTCTCGTCCTCCCCAGAAGCCGCGGGCACGGTCAGTGAGGTCCCGGAGCAGATCTCATTGACGTTCAGCGGCGAGATCCTCGCCGACTTCAGCGCAGTGATCGTTGAGGTCATCGCTGCGGACGGGCAGAACATCGCCACCGGAGACCCGATCGTCGACGGAACAACCGTCACCCAGGCTGTCCAGCCGGGCCAGGTTGGAGTGTTCACGGTGCGGTGGCGGGTCGTCTCCAGCGACGGGCACCCGATCAGCAACGAGTACCAGTACACCGTCGAAGCCGTGGCGGTGCCCCCCAGTACCCCCACCCCCGACGTCACCGAGGAACCGACGCCCAGACCTTCTCCCACGGCCACGGCCACTCCCGCTGGCGATGTTCACAACGGCCCCTCCGGGGGAGGGGAGATCTTCCCCGGGCTCGCCGTTCTGGGCGTTGTGGTCGTGCTCGGTGGTGGCCTGATCATCGTGCTCATGATGGGCCGAGAGCGCCGCCGCCGCGACCGGGCAGCCGCCGCCGGCAAGAACACCCGCGCACGGAAGGATGAGGCTGCCGATGAGTCGTGAGCAGACCCGACGGTTCGCGATCGCTTGCCTGGCCGCCGGCGTGGTTGTCCTAATCGACCAGGCAACGAAAGCGGCCGCGATCGGCGGATTGAGTCAGACCGAGCGCATCCCGCTGCTAGGCGACCTACTCGGCCTGCAGCTCGCGTTCAACCCGGGAGCGCTCCTCTCGCTCGGTGCGGGGTTCACAGGGCTGCTTACCCTTCTCGGGGTCGGTGCGGTGGTGGTACTGGTCGTTGCCGCGGCACGGGCGAGAACAGGAATCTGGGCGGCGGGGATCGGGCTGATCTTGGGTGGCGCGGTCGGAAATCTCATCGACCGACTCTTCTCGCCGCCAGGGTTCGGGGTCGGTCACGTCACCGACTTCCTCGCCTACGGGAACCTGTTCATCGGGAACCTTGCCGACGTCGCCCTCGGCGCCGGCGTCATCGTCCTCGGCCTGAACATGTGGATCCGGCATCGCCGTGCCCGCGCGAGCGCGACAACCGGTGCGTCTCCTGCGGCGGGCTCAGTGGTGAGCGGGTCATGATGGCGAAGCAGCGGACCCCGTCCGTATACCAGCGCAACGCGTTCGCGCCGGGGCTGCTCGCGGCGGCGGTGTTGTTCCTCGCGCCGGTGCTGATGGGCGGGGAGTGGTTCACGGTGGTGCTGTTCGTCGCGGCGATCCTCGCGGTCATCGTGGGGTGGTTCGCGGTCCAGGCGCGGCAGTGGTGGTGGTTGCCGGTGTTCGCTGTGATCGCGGTGATCTGGAACCCGGTGTTCCCGTTCCCGTTCACCGGCCCGGTGTGGACGGCCGCGCAGCCAGTGGCGGCGGTCGTGTTCCTGGTCGCCGGTGCCCTGATCAAGGTCAAGCGCGCATGATCCGCCGCCGAGTCGTTGCCGCCGTGACGCTGGTCGCGGCGCTGCTGCTGGCCGGGTGCACGTCCAGCGACTCGCTTGCGCAGCAGTACCGGGACGGGAACGAGAAGGGTTTCATCGCCGGTGACTTTCAGGTCGTCGAGATCCCAGCGGGGGACCGCGGCGCGCCGGTGGTGTTCGAGGGCGTCACCGAGACCGGCGAGACGGTGTCCAGTGACGACTACCGAGGCGGGGTGTTGGTGGTGAACTTCTGGTATGCGGCGTGCGGGCCGTGCATCGTCGAAGCGCCCATGCTCGAGGAGGTCTGGCAGGACTACCAGGATCGGGGTGTCGCGTTCCTTGGGGTGAACACCTACGACCAGCCCGCCACCGCTCAGTCGTTCGCCCGTGACAACAACGTCACCTACCCGAGCGTGATCGACGTGAACGACGGACGGGTGAAGCTCGCGTTCGCGCAGGCAACCCCGATCCAGGCCACCCCGACGACCCTCGTCATCGACCAGGAGGGGCGGGTCGCGGCGCGGATCATCGGGCAGCTGGCCGGTGCGTCGATCCTGTCCACCCTGGTCGCGGACACGCTCGCCGAGGACGCCTCGTGAACCCGGGACAGATGGTCGTCGACGGCGCCCTGTGGGTCGCTGTCCCGGTCGCGATCCTCGCCGGCCTGGTCTCGTTCGTGTCCCCGTGCGTGCTGCCGCTGGTGCCCGGTTACCTCGGCTACCTCGGCAGCACCACCACGACATCCGTGGCCCCCGCGGTGAACGGTAGAGGCATCGTGAGGGCGGAGCGTGCCCGGCTGCTGCTGGGCGTGGGCTTGTTCATCGCCGGGTTCACGGTGGTGTTCGTCGCCGTCACGATCCTCGGCGGCGCCTTCGGGTTCCTGCTGCTGCAGTACGCGGGCATCCTCACTCGTGTGTTCGGGGTCGTCATCATCGCCCTGGGGCTGGTGTTCCTTGGGTTCTTCGGGATCGCGCAGCGCACCTTCCGGCCCCGCGCGCAGGGTCGGGCGGGGTTGATCGGGGCGCCGCTGCTCGGGTTCGCGCTCGGTGTCGGCTGGACGCCGTGCATTGGCCCGACGCTCGCGGCGATCATCTCGATGTCGTGGAACCTCGGCGACCCCGCCCGCGCAGGCCTGCTCGGTCTGGCGTATTCGCTGGGCTTAGGCATCCCGTTCCTGATCCTCGCGGCCGGGTGGGGGTGGGCATCGCGATCGGTGGCGTTCCTGCGGAGACACATTCGCGCGCTGAACATCATCGGCGGGGCCATGCTCATCGCCCTCGGCCTGCTAATGGTGACGGGGCTGTGGACGGCGCTGATGTCGCAGCTGCAACAGGTGGTGATCAATGTCCCCCTCCCGCTCTGACACCGGCACCGACGTCACCGCCGACCCGCTGCGCCCCGGCGACCACGCCGACAGCGAATCCGCGACCGAGATCACCCAGCCGGCGCTGGGCATCACGGGCTGGCTGCGGTGGGCGTGGCGGCAGCTGACCAGCATGCGCACCGCGCTGGTGCTGCTGCTGTTTCTCGCGATCGCCGCCGTGCCTGGATCGCTGTTCCCGCAGCGCAGCGCCGACCCCAACGGCGTCACCCAGTGGGAGCGGGACAACCCCGACGTGTTCCCCCTCGCGGATGCGGTGGGCCTGTTCGACGTGTACCTGTCGCCGTGGTTCTCCGCGATCTATCTGCTGCTGTTCACCTCCCTGATCGGCTGCGTGATCCCGCGCGCCAAGCACCACTACAAGGCGCTGCGCTCTCGCCCGCCGCGCACCCCGGCACGCCTATCGCGGCTGTCGGAGTATCGGGAGTTGACCTTGCCGATAGGGGAGGGGCAGACCGACCCGGCCTCCCACGCGATCGACGTCGCGGCAGCGCAGCTGCGGAGAGCCGGATACCGGGTGGAGCGCTACGACGCCCGCGGCGCGGCGTCGGTGTCGGCCGAGCGCGGCTACCTGCGCGAGACCGGCAACCTGATCTTCCACGTCGCCCTCGTGGGCGTGCTCGTCTCCGTGGCGATCGGGGGGTCGTTTGCGTACACGGGGCAGCGGGTGGTGGTGGAGGGCACCACGTTCGTGAACGCCCTCAGCGACTACTCCTCGTTCAACCCCGGCCGGTTCGTCGACGGCACCGGGCTTGCCCCCTACTCGCTCACCCTCGATGACTTCCAGGTCTCCTATCGCCTGCCCGGCACGCCCGGCGCGGGCCAGGCCGGCGACTTCTCCGCCGACGTCACCATCCGCCAGCCCGGGCAGGACGACCGGGCGCAGAGCGTGATCGTGAACTACCCGATCACCGTCGGAGGCGACCGCATCTACTTACTCGGCAATGGGTACGCCCCCACCCTCACCATTCGCGACGCCGCTGGCGAGGTCGTGTACAGCGAGTCGCAGCCGTTCCTGCCGCAGGACTCCAACATGACGTCGCTGGGGATCATCAAGGTCCCGGACGGGTTGCCTGAGCAGGTCGGGCTGGTCGGGTTCTTCTACCCCACCCAGGGGGTGTTGCCCTCCGGCGCGTTCACCTCCGTTTATCCGGACGTGATCAACCCGGTGATCACTCTCAACGTGTTCAGCGGGGATCTCGGCATCGACGACGGCACCCCCCGATCGGTGTATACCCTCGAGGTCGACGGGCTTACCCAGCACACCGGTGGCGACACCGCCGCCGACTCCCTTGAGCTCACCCCCGGCGCCACTGTCGACTTGCCGAACGGGTGGGGCACCATCACCTGGGAGGAAGTCACGGCGGAGGAGCCGGTGAAGCGGTTCGCGTCGCTGCAGATCCAACGCGATCCCAGCAGCGCCTGGGTGCTCGCGTTCTCCGTGCTCGCCACCCTCGGCCTGTTCGCCGGACTGTTCGTGCCCCGCCGGCGGCTCTGGGTGAAAGCCCGCACCACCTCGGATGGTGTGCACGTCGAGTACGCGGGACTGGCCCGAGGCGAAGACCCTGCTTTGGCGCGCGCCGTCGACGAGCTTGCGGCCCGCCACGCGCAGACCCTCGGCGTAGACCAGCCGGCGAAGGACACGCTGTGACGACCGTGTGGATCCCGGATGCCCCGCCGACCCTGGGCGGGTTTCTCACGCCGGCCCCGCTTCCGGCTCCGGTACTGCCGATTCTCGCGGGACTCCTCGCGGTCGTCTATCTTGCTGGCGCGATCCGCATGTGGGTGCGCGGCCGCGGCTGGCCGGTGTGGCGGACGGTCAGCTTCCTGCTCGGCTGCGTCGCCCTTGCCGCGGTAACCGGGCTGGCGGTGGAGAACTACGGGTACGCCTTGTTCTCGGTGTTCATGTTCCAGCAGCTCACCCTGATGATGGCGATCCCGCCGCTGCTGGTCCTCGGCTCTCCCGGCACCCTGCTGTTGCGTGCCACCCCGCACCACGGCCCGGGTCTCCTGGTGCTGCGTGCCGCGCATGCTGGGCTGCGCAGTCGCACCGCGCGGTGGTTGCTCAGCCCGTGGCTGGCGGTGCCCCTCTACCTGGCCGCGTTCTATGGTCTGTACCTGGCGAACTTCGCCGACCCGATCCTGTCCACCGTCACCGGGCATACCCTTCTCGAGGTCGGGTTCCTGGTCGCTGGGATGCTGTTCACCATCCCGATCCTGTCCTCTGACCCGCTGCCGGTGCGGATGAGCCACGGCGGCCGCGCCCTGGACGTGTTCGCCGAAGCCGCCCTGCACGCCTTCTTCGGCGTCTTCCTGATGATGGCCACCACCACCCTCATCGACGAATTCGCTGGCCCGACGAGCGCGCTGGGCATCGACCCGATCGAAGACCAACGCCTCGCCGGTGGGCTGGCATGGTCCTACGGCGAGGCCCCCACCCTGCTGATGCTCCTGTACGTCATGCACCGCTGGTTCCGCGACGACACCGCCCAAGCAACCGCCGCCGACCGCCGCGCCGACGCGCACGGCGATCCCGAGCTCGACGCCTACAACGACTACCTCACCCGCCTCCACCAGAAAGACAGCTAACCGATGCGCACGCCCTTGCTGACACCCGCCCCGGCCGCCGCGCCGGAGCAGGAGACGCCGCGCCGCACCGTTGCGGCATGGTCGCTGCCGGTGTGGGCGGCGGTGCTGGCATCCGCGGCAGCCGGCCTCCTGCTGGATTTCGCATCGGCACCGGTGGGGCGGTGGCCGTTGACGTTCGTGAGCGTCGCTGTCGCCCTGGTGGCCCTGATCGGTCGCAGCTTCGGCGGGGCGTTGCTGGTCGGCACTGTCTTTGGCGCTGTGTTTTTCGCCACTCATCTGGTGTGGGTGGGGGAGTTCCTCGGCCCGGTGCCGTGGCTTGCCCTCGCCGGGCTGGAAGCGGTCCTCTTCGGCGCGGGCGCGGTGCCGATCGCGCTCGCTTACCGGTGGACCGCCCGCTATCCGGCGCGCGGCCTCGTGCAGCTGCTCGTGGTACCGCCGCTGATCGCGGTTCTGTGGACGGCCCGTGAGGTGGTGATGGGTGCGTGGCCGTACTCCGGGTTCCCGTGGGCGCGCCTCGGAATGACCCAGGTAGGCGGGCCGCTCGCGGAGGCAGCGTCGTGGACGAGCGTGACGGGCCTGTCCCTGCTGATCGTCATGGTGTGCGCCTCTGTGGTGCAGTGGATCCGCGCCGGCGGCATCCGGTTCATGCTCGGGTTGCACCCTGCCGTGAGCGTCGCTGTTCTCCTGGTCGTGACACCGCAG